>CAYUAL010000007.1:4866-20788 GCA_964442815.1 uncultured Alphaproteobacteria bacterium
GAAGAGTTTATACCGCTTCAACTTAGCGCAAGCTTCCCTTTTTTGGTCAGTATTTTTCCAAATATGGAGTTTTTAGGTAAATACGGATCCCATAGAAATATGTGGGGAATAATCAAGCATTGTATTTCTACCGCATCTTCCCCATTTTCTTTTAAAGATGATCCAGAGATTTTTAATGCATTTTCAGTTTATAAAGGGGCTAGATATAGGGCTAGTTTCTATGTTGCTGCAGCTGAGTTTTTTAATGCAAGGCGAGATAGAACTAGGGCTAGAGTATATTGCAAAAAATTTATTCATATAGCCTTAGCGGAACATATGCAGCGCGGCTCGCAATCTAGGATGGCGTCCTCTTATTATAACATTTTAAAAGTCTTAGAAGAGAGCAGCATATCCTCAGAAGAAAGAGAGGATTATCTTCTTGAGATTATGAACTTCTTAAGAAGTAGAGCTTTTGCTGATTTACCAATTAGCGAAAGGCTGAGACTAATAAAAGATAGAGTATTAAAGCAAGTAATGTCTTGGGATAGGGTGTCTAAAGGTCTTTTAAGTGATATAAGAGGGAGCTTATCTTTCTTACAGACCAATGAACATGAGCAGCAAGAAGTATTAGATTTTCTGGATTTTCTAGAGAAAAAAACGGAGGCAGAGGCAGCTTATGGAAGAGAAGAGTATGAAGATGCAATTAGGCAGTATGAAGCTATTATGTCATCTAATATATGGGAGAGTCTGCCTGCAATTGATTCAATCAATGCTCATTTACATTATATAGACAGTTTATTGCATGTTCAGAATGAAGAAATAGAGGAGATGGAAAAGACTTTAGGAAAGGTAGCAGAATATATACATACAGTACTAACACGTAGTAGAGAAATGGGGCTTCCAGAGCTTGTTTTAAGTTCAATACAAGAGACAGAGAATCGATTGAAGGCAAAACAAGTAGAAATAATGCGCTTAGGAAAGATAAAGAAAGCGTACGAACTCAAAGAAAGAGAAGAATATCAAGAAGCAGCTAGCGTATATAAAGGTATTATAGACTCACCTTTATTTAGCTTGTTAAGCGATGAAGAGCAAACTCAAATTCGTTTAGGATATGCAAAGAGTGTACACATAGAAGACATAAAGAAAGCGCACGAATTCAAAGAAAGAGAAGAGTATCAAGCAGCGGCTAGAGTATATAAAGGTATTGTAGAGTCATCTTTATTTAGCTTGTTAAGCGATGAAGAGCAAACTCAAATTCGTTTAGGATATGCAAAGAGTGTACACATAGAAGACATAAAGAAAGCGCACGAATTCAAAGAAAGAGAAGAGTATCAAGCAGCGGCTAGAGTATATAAAGGTATTGTAGAGTCATCTTTATTTAGTTTGTTAAGCGATGAAGAGCAAACTCAAATTCGTTTAGGATATGCAGAGAGCGTACACATAGAAGACGTAAAGGAAGCGCACGCATTCAAGGAAAGAGAAGCATATATGGAAGCAGCTAGAGTATACAATGGCATTATGAGGTCACCTTTATTTAGTTGGTTAAGTGATGAAGATCAAGCTCAAATTCATTTAGGATATGAAGAGAGCGCACGTCTAGAACGCATAAAGGCAGCGCAGAAACGCGAGAGAGAAGAAGCTGCATATCAGGAAAGACTACGTGGACTAGAAGCCATACGTATAGCTGAAATCGAAGAAAGAAGGAGGGTCGCCGAAGAAGCTAGAATACTAGAAGAGAGAAAGCAAAATGCAAAAAATAGATGTGAAGAAGGGCATAAAGCGTTTTCAAACCAGGATTATCAAAAGGCCATAGAAATATGGGAAAGTATCATAAAATCGGAAGACTTTGAGAGACTGGATAACTATGATAAAGCCATGATGTTTGGGTATTTGGCGGAAGGCGTGTATTCTATAAATTATACAAATAAGGACAGAGAAGCTTTAGGAAAAGCAAAAATGTACGCAGAAGAAGCAGTTAAGATAGAGCAAGAATGTCGGGAGAGAGGAGAACAATGGGCATTACCCCGGTACTGGGAGAAAACAAGCCCAAAAGAAAGGATACAATCTTTGCTGAATGGATTAGATAAAAAAGAAGCTGCATCTGGGTCTTCAGAAAGCATGTAGAGATTATTTTTGAACAAATTTACAAAAAGCCGTAGGTGATACCACGGCTTTTTGCCCTTCTAAGTGCCAACTTCAAAGGAGTGGGTTCTGCAGATGAATTTGCTTGGTAGGACAGCAAAGAAGCTTAGAATGATATTACTCAGGATAGTAGTTTAATTCTCTTCCCAAGTATCTCCTACTTTATGATACTTTTTCTTAACAGCTGCCCAGGCTACTTTATGGGAGACCTCTTCTCGGGATTCTGCAGTTCGTCGCTCTTGTGGAGATTTATATTGATCCCATGCGGAGTTAAAGGTTTCACGGTAGATATCTTGGGCATGGCCTGGCAAATGATCTTTAACGGAGCTAGGCAAATCTGTGTTCGATTTATAAGGCATGACATCCTCCTTTCGAAGCTACCTTATAAGTATAGCAGATTATTTTAGCTACTTTTAAGAATTTTTTGATAACGGCCGATATAAAGAGGGATACCGCTTAAAGTAAAGAAGCTTGCGATCATAATGGTTTTCCAGGGTGTTTCGTAAATAACCCAGGCACAGAAGAGAAGCGCGATAATCCCGCAAAAAAACCAGCCATAATTATGTTGTCTTTTGTGGAATAAAATTTTCAAGAAAGAACAGCAGGAAATAGCATACACAAAAAGGAAGGATATAACGGAAAAGTCAATAAGCTCTCCCATTTGGCGACTTAAGTTTTCTTGAGAAGTTAATATCAAAAGAATTAAGCTTCCTAGAGAACTAATGAGGATGCTATTTACCGGCGCGTCACTTTTGTTTCTTTTAGCAAAAAAGCCTGGAAATAAATTATCTTGGGCGAGACCTAGAGCGATCTGTCCGCTAAAAAGGATCCAAGCATTTAGGGTTCCCACGCATACGATTGAAGCAACAAGAGAAATGAAAAGATGCCAATTTCCGCCGAAGACAACTTGAGCTAAATCTGCGTAAGGAGCTTTCGATGTAGTCAAAAGCTTTCCTGGCAGTGCGCCCATGATACCTAAGCTATTAATGAAATAAAGAATCGCAACACAAAGCGTTCCAAAGATAATAGCTCTTGGAATAGTTCTAGAAGGGTTTTCAATGGACCCAGCTGGCGTTGTGGCTGATTCTACCCCCACAAACCCCCAAAGAGTTAAGAGGACGGCAGAACTTAAAACAGAAGTAATGTCTCGCCCTTGGAAGGCTGCTACGTCTACAGAAATATTCTCTTTATTAAAAAAGAAAAGGGCTGCCACCGGCATAATAAATAAAGGGGCAATTTTAAGAAGTGTTAAAAAGAACTCTGCATGCCCGGCTGTTTTAACCCCCTTGAGATTGAGAAGAGTTAAAAGGAATAAAAGAGCTATTTCTAAAGCTAGGTGGATATAAGGCTCGTGGACGCCAATAATAGGAGTGAGATACCCTACACTTGCAATAATAACGATGGGTGTACTAATCCAAGCAATAACCCAATACGTCCAGCCTGTAAAAAAAGAAGCTGAATTTCCAAAAGCTTCTTTTACATACACATGTGGGCCTCCTGTTTTTGGGAACCAAGAACAAAGTTGACCAAAAACAAGAGCAAGTAAAACTGCTCCTAACCCAGATATACCCCAGCTAAGAAAGCTTAAATCGCCATATGGCGCTAAGTTAGCAGGGAGCATAAAAATACCAGATCCAATTTGACTGCCTGTTACAAGAGCGAAGACAGACCAAAAACCTATTTTACGTGATTCGTGTGACATAATACAAAACCTTATTTAGCCCTAAGATATAGAGGGTTATAATTAATAGTAGGAATGACAGGAGAAAAGATAATAAGGATATTAAAGGCTCGCAGAGCCTTTTCGAGAGGAAAATTTATGTTTATAAGTGCACACGACGTATGCCAAAATATCACCTTATATAAAAAATTACTTTATCCTAACTAGTTGCTTGCCCACAAAAAGTCAATAAATTTTTCTTATCATACGATAAATTTAGGTATGACACTTTTTATTTAGAAAAAGCCTTGTTGAAAAACTTAAAGAAGTCGCTTGTGGGAGAAATGACATACGTGGTCGTTTCACTTGTTAACGCAGCTTTATAAGCCTCCATAGATCGATAAAAATCAAAGAAAGCGGGGTCTTTGGAGAAAGCTTGAGATTGTACCAAGATAGATTCACCTTCTCCTTCACCTTTGAGGATCTGGGATTGTTTATCTGCTTCTGCAAGTATAACTGTGCGATCTTTATCGGCGCGGGAGCGAATCTTTTTAGCAATCTCTTCTCCTTGTGCACGAAATTCTTTTGCTTCTCTTTTTCTCTCGCTTTCCATTCGTTGATAAATAGCTTCGCTGTTGGCTTTAGGAAGGTCTGCGTGGCGAATGCGCACATCTATGACATCTACACCAAAAGGAAGAGCAGCTTTTTGAACTTCTTTTTGTATTTGATGCATAATATTTGATCGGTCTGCAGAGAGAACTTTAGAAAGTGGAGCGCTTCCTAAGATGCGTCGTAAACTTGCAACAGCTAACGTCTGAAGCCGCGCACGAGCTACATTTTCATTTCCCATAGATTGATAAAAGCGTAAGGGGTCTACAATCTTATAACGCAAGAAAGTATCAACCACGAGACGTTTTTGATCTGAAGCAATGACTTCTTCAGGATCCAGATCTAAATCTAGCAAGCGTTTATCATAGAAAATGACGTTTTGAATGAGGGGGATTTTCATTTGTAGACCAGGTGATTGGATAGTCCGAATGGGTTCTCCAAACTGTAAAACAAGTGCTTGTTCTACCTGTGTTACTATGAATAAAGAAGTAAAACCAAGCAAAACAATAATACCAATAATGGCAGCAAAAAGAGGTGTTAAAAAGCTTTTTGAGAATGTCATGCTTGATCTCCTGTATTTTCAGAAGGGGAATCTGCAGGAGCTTGTCCTTTAGGCTTTAATCCTTCTAAAGGTAAGTAAGGAAGGACGCCTTCTTTTCCTGACATAGATTTATCTAAAATTACTTTATTGGCTTTTGATAGAAGATCTTCTAAAGTTTCTAAATACATACGTTTTTGGGTAACCTCAGGGGCTTTTGAGTAAGAACTCAAGACTGCATTAAAGCGACTGGCTTGTCCTTGGGCTTCTGCGATTACACGTTGTTTATACCCTTCTGCTTCTTGGATAATACGCTCCGCATCTCCGCGCGCTTCTGGGATAATTTTATTCCGATAAGCTTCAGCATCATTACGTAAACGTTCTAAGTCTGCGCGTGCGCGTTGTACGTCTCGGAAAGCATCGATAACTTCCGAAGGAGGATCGACGCGTTGCAATTGAACTTCTGTAACCTCAATACCAGCTTTATACTCGTTAAGTAGATTTTGGAGAAGGATTTTTACTCGATCTTCAATAGACCGTCTTCCTTCCGCTAAAGCTTCTGCAATAGGGGTTTGTCCGATTACTTCTCGCATAGCACTTTCTGCCGCTGCTTTAACGGTGGCTTCAGGTGCACGAACGTTAAACAAGAACTCTTCCGCATTATTAATACGCCAAAAGACAGTAAAGTTAATATCAATAATATTTTCGTCCCCTGTAAGCATAAGACTTTCTTCAGGAAACTCCCTAACTTGGCCGTCTTTCGCAGAACGAAATCCTATATCAATGCGATTAATTCGGGTAACGCTAGGCAAAAGTACAGTTTCGATGGGGGCAGGTAAGTGGTAGTTTAAGCCTGGTTGGTCAATACGAACCCACTTTCCAAAACGAAGGACAACGCCTTGTTCGTCTGGTTGTACCCTATAAAATCCTGTTAGCAGCCATAAAACAATAACGACGCCAAATAGAAGAAAGAGTCCTTTCCCCCCTCCAGAAAAGAAAGAAGGAGGAAGTTTACCTTTGCGGATATTTTTCTTAAGCCATTCTTCGAGAGGAGACTTATTATTTTTCCAGTTTTTTGAGGACCAAGGATTATTAGAGCCCGGAGAGGTATTCTCTCTTCCTTTGTTAGAAGAATCTGAATTTCCCCAAGGGCCATGTCCTTCCTGGGCCCAAATAAGATAGCGTCGTATCACTAAATTTCTCCCGTATTCTTATCTCTTGTTTTTATACGGTACCTTTAGACTTTGCGCAATGGGGGATATGCAGTTAGCGTGGTTTGAATTGAGGGGGATTCCTTATGATTAGGAAGATACTATACAAACTTATGAAAGTATGATGATAAATTATATGTAAATTGTGCCTGTCTCAAAATATTCATTAATTTTATGTAAATCAAAAAATTGATAAGAAATAATTTTTGATTGAGCCTTCCGATGTTCACAGGCAAACAAACCGGGTGTTTGTCTATATTTCTGACATAGTTGGGAATGTGCTTCATAATATTTTGTAGCGCGAGATGATTCGATGTTGAGTAATTGCTCAAGATCATCTGTTCGTATAAATGATTCTAGATCTCGGTCTACAATATCAGTTAAGCACCTTGGGCCCATTGCATACATTTCATCAAAACCAAGATATTGACCTTCACCTGTACAAAATACATTATCTCCTCTGGCAT
This sequence comes from uncultured Alphaproteobacteria bacterium, assembly GCA_964442815.1. GTDB lineage: Bacteria > Pseudomonadota > Alphaproteobacteria > 16-39-46 > 16-39-46 > CAYUAL01. Next base: position 11,473 of record CAYUAL010000007.1, read on the forward strand.
TTCCCTTGGGCTTGAAGAGAGTGTAAGCGGGGATATTCGCGATGTAAGTAATGCTGCCAGGTATTGCTTTCTCTTTCACAAATGTTAAAAATTGTCTAGGTAACTCATGGAAGAATTGGTCAGGTCTCCATGTACTATGGGTTTGGGTTATTGTATAGAGCTCAACAGCATAGGCATTAAACCTTGGACCGAGAAGTTCTCTTAAACAAAATATCTCAACTGTTGTTAAAGCTATCGTACATTCCAAAGCAGCTGGTTTTTGAATTAAGTCCTCTAGAGCCTCTATAAGTTTATAGGGGTCAGTTTTTAGAAGAAGAGTGTGAACGGATACTAGTTGTGTTCCACCAGCACTAGTTCTTATACAGTCTTCCGTTTGTGCTGGCACCCAGAATTCTGACCCGGTCTTCATTTTCTGACCTGGGGCTGCATAAGTCCAATTTTTGTTGATTTGCCTATACACTCTTTTTGCTGTGGAAGTGACAATATCATTAATTTCTTGCTGAGTTCTAGGGGTAGGCAATCTTACAGTGGAGCATGCAGTGGAGGGTGATCCTTTTAAATCAACCTCTTCCATTGCCAAAGTAGAAAAGGATGAACCAACACATAAGGAAATTATAAAGGAAGCCAATAACCCTCGTTTCAACAAAAAATCCATCATAAATAATTCCTAAAAATATTAAATATAATTATTATTAATCTAGGGATAATATAGGGATTATTTATTTTTTTTCAATGTGGCTTCTAAAAAACTTTAAGTAAGCCATTGTAAATATGGCAAATACTTTTAAGTCATGAATGTTTAGTGAAATGTTCCATAGTGCTAAGGCTGAGAAGTATTTTCCTTTATACGAATACGATTTTTATTGAACCTATTGTATAATAGCGAGTAAAACGAAATAGGGAATGAGCAAGCAAATTCTATGGAGAAAATTATGCGTTTTTTTATCCTTTTGACTTTAGTTTTTCTAAACTTTTATCAAGCTGCAGAGGTAAAAGCAGGCATTGAAAAAATAGCCGAGCATGGGGCATGGAAGGTCTTTAAAGGTAACGAAGGCAAGAGCCCTGTTTGCTTTATGCAAAGTGCTCCTGTTAAGGAAGAAGGAACATTTTCAAAAAGAGAAAAACCAGTGCTTACAGTGACAAATCGCCCGGGCAAGAAAGAGTTTGACGTTGTTAGCATTAAGGTAGGTTATCCATTTAAAAAAGATTTTGAATGCCCTGCTACTGTTTTATTAGGGAAAGGAAAAGTTGTTCCTTTTAAACTATTTACAAATGAAGATACAGCTTGGGCTGAAGACGAGAAGATGGATGCAACCTTTGTAAAGGCTATGAAATCAGGTCAGACTTTAGTGGTAGAAGGATTGTCTCCTAAAGATACGACTTCAAAAGATATCTATTCTTTGGAAGGCTTTTCTAAAGCTTATGAAGCCCTTTGCGATGCTTGCCCACGTTCGTAGTTTTTTAGAATGGAAAAAGTTTCTCTCCTTGGCAAAGAAAAAGAAGATTTGAAGGTGTTGCTTCCTATAAAGGAAGCTTACCGGGTTCAACAGATTTATCAATGGATATATGCAAAAGGAGCTCGCTCTTTTTATCAAATGACAAGTCTTCCTGCTTCTTTAAGGGATTCGTTAGAGGAGACTTTTTCATTGCAGCGACCTTCGTTTAAGAATGTTCAAAGTTCCATAGATGGAACACAGAAATGGCTTTTTTCTCTGGAAGATAAGCAAGAAATAGAAGCTGTCCATATCCCTGAGAAAAAACGAGGAACCTTGTGTATTTCATCGCAAGTTGGGTGTACTCTGACATGCAAGTTTTGCCATACAGGAACGCAAACCTGGGTACGCAATCTGGAGGCTGGGGAGATTATAGGGCAGGTTATAGCTGGACGAGATGTTTTTAATGATTGGCAAAGTGAAAGAGAAAATAGACATATATCTAACCTTGTTTTTATGGGTATGGGTGAACCTTTTTATAATTATGAAAATGTAGCGAAGGCTTTACGAATTCTTTTAGATCCGGAAGGTATGGCATTTTCTCGGCATAAGATTACGGTGTCTACCTCTGGTGTTATTCCCTTTATTGAGCAATGTGCGCGGGATCTCAAAGTAAATCTTGCTATCTCTCTTCATGCTGTACATGATGATTTGAGAGATAAAATTATGCCACTTAATAAGAAATATCCTTTGAAAGATCTCTTAGAAGTGGTTCGCCGATATCCGGAGATTTCTAAGACGGATAAAGTGACTTTTGAGTATGTTATGTTGAAAGGAGTGAATGATACCCCCGCAGATGCACGAGAATTATTACGTCTTGTCCGAGGTATTCCCGCTAAGATAAATCTTATTCCTTTTAACACGTGGCCAGGGAGTGGGTTTGAATGCTCTGATGGTAGATCAATTAAAATTTTTGCAGATATTTTACAAAGAGGAGGATATATTTCCCCCTTACGAACGCCCCGTGGGGAAGATATCCTGGCAGCTTGTGGACAGCTAAAATCTCAAAGTGAACGCAAAAGTAGAAGCAAATTAGGACTCTATCAAGAAAAATAGCTTATAAGAAGTTTATATTTAAAAAGTGAAGTTGAAATGTGCGTTGACATAAAACTAGGAGTTATAGATAGTATAAATAGCTCAAGAATTAAGAAGAACTAAAAAGGGAGCCGACAAGGAATGGGGCAAGATTTTTTTGATACAGTGAAAGAATATAGTCCTTCGATAGAACTTATACTAAAATATGCATGCTTTATAGGTCTTTTGTTTGTTTGTTATTTTATAGTTTCTATTATCGCACGTTATATTTCTTTCGGTATTACTAGGAAGTTTCCACCTGAACATCAATATATTGGGAAACCTCTTCATCAGGTCTTTAAGGTCATTTTATTTATTGTTGCAGTTATTGCCTTGTTATGGTGGCGAGGCATAGATGTTAGTCATTTAGTTATAAGTGCGGGGTTGATAGGAAGCGTTGCATTATATATCTTAAAAGATCCTATAGAAAACACTATGTCTGCTTTTCTTTTAATCGTTCAGTATAAGCTTAAGCATGATCAAGAAATAACAATAATAGCTTCTGGTGGTCCGTATTCAGGTAGGCTTATTGCGTTAGATTTAGGTCATGTCTTTTTAAAAAGTAAGGATAAAGTGTATATTATTCCGAACGGAACTGTGAGCCAAAGCATCATTGAGATTAATTCGAGGGATGCATCTGATTTAACAGCCTCTTTTCTTAAACGTCTAAAGAAAGAAGAAAAACTATTAAAAAATATAGAGAAAGAAGGAAAGACGTTTATCAAGAATATAGAAAAAGATATAGAAAAAATTTAGAATTTTAATAGGCTACTTACTAATGCCCAACCTCCAAATCCAATTAGGATAAAAGCAGACACGTATTTAATACGATGTAGCCAAGCATCTGATAAGTATTTTTTAGTGGTAGCAACGAGGTTACTTAAGATAATCCACCAGGTCATACTCCCTAGAAAAATACCAATAACCATCCATATAGATTCTTCCAAGGAAATATGTTTTCCTCCTATGCTGGCAAATACTGCGATAAAGCTAATAATGGTGAGGGGATTAGCAAGCGTTAAGAAAAAAGTTTGACTGGCAAGAGAAAAGAATTTCTTCCTGCGAGATGTAATAGAAGAGGTTAAAGAAGGAGAGTGGAAACACTCCTTTACGCCTAGATAAATCAAAAAAATACCCCCAAGAATCTTTATGATGAGGATTTTTTCCAAGAGAAAATTGGAAATCCAGGTAATACCTGCACCTGCTATCATACCATAGGCAGCATCTCCTAAAGCAGCTCCTACCCCGACACTTAGTCCTCCATGCAGGCCTAATTCCAATGTTTTACGGATACAAAGAACTCCAATTGGGCCGAGTATGGCTGCAATAGCAAAGCCTATTAACCAAGATTCCAGAAGGTAAGAAAGTATATGCATGTATATTGCTTTCAAGCTTAAGTCAGTTTTTATTTATGCGAGAAGCAACCCCCCATTCATAAATACTCCAGGCCAATATAGAAGATATAATAATTACGAAAGACAATGGCAATTGGTTATATGTTGGCAAGTAAGAAGTAAGTCCTCCAATGATGGCAGCTCCAGAAATCTGCATAAAACCATACAAAGCCCCTGCATAGCCAGCAATATGACCAAAGGGTGTAAAGGCTATGGCAAAGGCATTAGGCCAAATAAAGGTAGAGCCAAAATAGAAAAGAAGAGCAGGCCCAACAATAACATATGCATTTACCCCGATAATTGCCCCTCCTAGAAACATAAAGATTCCTGATAAAACCATAATACTAAAGCCAACCCGTAACATAGTAGATATTCCAAAACGCGAGACTACTTTCCCGTTAATCCACCCGGCTAATGCATATGAGGATCCTCCACCCAATAATGTAATCCAACCAAACATCACAGGGCTCAATCCTAGATCTTCAATTAAAAGGATAGGACCAGTTGTAAACCAAGAGAAGAAAGCCCCATAACTTAAAAAAGTACAAAAGGTAGCCCCCATAAATATACGGTCAATAAGTAAAACTTTAAAAGTTTTAAAAATGTAACGTACTTTAAGTTTTTCAAGATGATGGTGACCGCTTGTTTCTTTAAAACCAAAGGTAATCGAAATAAGGGCAATAATACTATAGATAGACATAAAGACAAAAGTTGCTTGCCAGCTAAAATATTCTTGTAAATAGCCTCCTAAAGCTGGCGCTGCGGGAACGATAAACATCACAAAAATAACAAGATAAGATCCATATTTAGCAAGCTGTTCTCCTTGATAAACATCTCTGAAAATAGATCTCCATAAAGCTGCACAAGCTCCTGCTCCGCATCCTTGTATTAAGCGTCCTAGGATTAAGATATTTATATTGCTCGCATACAGGCATATAAAACTGCCACAAAGCATAATAGTAAGACCAATAATCATTGGCGTTTTTCTGCCTATACCATCTGAAAGGGGGCCGTAGAACAATTGAGATACTGCAACTCCTAGCATATAAATGGCCATGCTTCTTTGTACTAAGCTAATATCAGCATAAAAACTGGATGCAATTGCAGGAAGAGAAGGGGCGTAAATATCTGAAGCAAATTGAGTTAAACATACAGCTAATATAATAACAAAAAATAAAATTTTTCTTGAATCCATAATGTTTTACCTTAAGTATCTTGTTAAGACTGACTAACTCATCTATCAATAATAAACTGACTAGTCAGTCAATACTAAAAGTTGACTGATTTGTCAATAAAATTAGAAGAGAGGAAAATTCGTTTATGTCTCAACACCCTACGAAAGAAAAAATTCTTACTTCAGCGCGCCAATTATTTATTGAGAATGGTTTTTCTGGCACTTCCGTTAGCAAAATTGCAGCAAACGCAAAGGTAAACCATAGTTTAATATTCCATCATTTTGAAAATAAAGAAAAATTATGGTGTGCAGTAAAAGAAAGCATTGTTAAAGATGTTAATAATCAGTCCAAGATGCTTCCTTCACAGGATCTTCCCTTCAAAGTTTTTTTGGTGGAGCTTATAGAAAACAGCATCAATTTTTATCAAAAAAACCCAGACATAATTAGGATGATTAATTGGCAACGACTAGAATACGCTTCAGACAATAGAATAGGCATAAATTTATCAAATGAGACACAATCTTGGTTAGAGGCATTCAAATATTATCAGGATAAAAAGGAAATAAATTCTTCCTTACAAATAGAATTTATTATTACTCTTATTTTGGCCGTTGTGAGCTCAGCAATATTAGATCAAAATACTTTTATAGAAACACAAGAGGATTTAAAAGCTTACACTAATTTTTGTGTAGAACGTTTGTATATAGCTTTGAAATATTAAATCTTGGACAGGATTTTATATTATTTTCTTGTTTCTCATAAACTCTTTTAATGCGTATAGTTTTTCTAAGGCTTCTTTAGGAGAAAGGGAGTCTGGGTCTATTTGGTAAAGCGTTTGTTTTAGTTCTTCTAGCTCTTTGGGAATGGAAGCAGTTGGCGTAAAAAGTGGGAGAGAAGAAAATGTAGCAGTGCTTTTCTTTTTAGGTAGGCTTTCTGCTACTTGTATAGGAGTCCATGTAGCATCTTTTTGTTCTAACTGTTGGAGGATTTCTTCTGCGCGGGTAGTTACTTCAAGAGGTAGGCCGGCCAGTTGGGCGACATGGATTCCATAAGATTGGTCAGATGCTCCTTCTTGAACTTGATAGAGAAAGACGATTTTATTTTCCCACTCTCGGACGGCCATTTTGGATATAGCCAGATAAGGAAGCGTTTCTTGGAGATGAGTTAGCTCATGATAATGAGTTGCAAATAGGGTACGTGCCTTTATGTGCGTGTGTATATACTCTAAACATCCCCAAGCAATTGATAAGCCGTCAAAGGTTGCTGTACCTCGGCCAATTTCGTCTAAAATAAGGAAAGAGCGGTCTGTTGCCTGATTGAGAATAGCAGCCGTTTCTGTCATTTCGACCATAAAAGTAGATTGCCCGCGTGCCAGGTCATCGGAAGCGCCTACCCGAGAAAAGATTTTATCTACAATTCCTAAATGCATTTTTTCAGCAGGGACATAGGATCCCATCTGAGCTAAAATAACCAGGAGAGCGTTTTGGCGCAAAAACGTACTTTTCCCGGCCATATTGGGTCCTGTTAAAAGGCAGATATATTTTTGAGAAAGAGTACAATCGTTAGGTATGAAAGACTTACTCGTATCTTTTTGCAAAGAAAGATCCACCCCAATATGGCGGCCCTTTTGAACATCAAACGCTTTAGATTCATCTAAGGTAGGTCTTATAAGATTATTTTCTTGTGCCAAAATACTTAAAGAAGACAGAACATCTAAGGCTGCTAAACTTTTTGCGATTTTACTTAAATCTTCTTTATGCTCTAGAACTTGTTGAAGAATCATTTCATATAAAGAGAGTTCTAATTGGAGAGCTTTCTCTGAAGCGTTTAGAAGATTCTGCTCTAATTCAATAAGGTCAGCCGTTGTAAAGCGCATAGAGCTGGCTAGAGTTTGGCGATGAATAAAAGTAGGGTCTAATTTGGATGCATAAGAAGGGTTTATATCTATAAAGTAGCCAATGATATTATTATGGCGGATCTTAAGGCTAGTAATTCCTGTTTCTTGGATGTAGCGGGCTTGTAGGGCCAGAATAGCTTCATGGCTATTATTTTTTAAATGAAGAAAGCGATCTAGCTCTGCATTATACTCGGGTGCAATAAATCCCCCCTCTCGAGCAAGAAGCGGAAGAGGAGTATCTTGTAGGAGGGCTTTTTTAAGGTGTATACGAAGATCGTCCAAATCTACAAGATGCGCATAAAGATGCTCTAAAAGGGCGGGACGTTTTTCTTTTGTTTGATTTAGGATTGTTTTTATATGAGCCGCTTTTTCTAAGCCCGTTAAAAGATGGGCAAGGTCCCGAGGACCTCCACGACCTATGGAAAGTCGTCCTAAGAGGCGTTGTATGTCAGGGGTGGAACGTAGCTCTGTACGAAGAGAAGAAGATAAATCGGTGTGTCGAAGAAAAAAGGCAATACAATCGAAGCGATCTTCAATGCGATCTACATTTTTTAAAGGAAAAGAAACCCAATTGAGTAAAAGACGGCTTCCAAAGGCTGTAACCGTTCTATTAATGGCCCAAAGAAAAGACCCCGTATATTCTCCTTTTTGAGTTTGAGTAATCTCAAGAGAACGGCGAGTTGTTGTATCCAGTTCTAAGTAATCAGTAGTTTTGACTTTCTTAGGGATACTAAGATGGGGAATTTTCCCTTTTTGGGTAAGCTCAATATAATCTAATAAGGTTCCTCCTGCGGTAAGTTCTAGTTCTGTAAAATTTCCAAATCCTTCTAGCGTCTCTACGCTATAGAAATTTTTTAGTTTTTTTAGAGCATTATTTTTATCAAAGCGGGCTTTTGGAAGAAGACTGAGGATTTTTTGATAAGGGACAAATGTTTCTTTGAGTGTTTCTTTTTCTAATGAGATATCAAAAGTAAGAATTTCAGAAGGATTAATGCGGCTTAGATGATGTGGAAGGGCTGTCAGAGGAAAGGACTCTAGAAAGAAATCTCCTGTCGATATATCCACAAAAGAAAGACAACCTATGTCTTTTTCAAAGACAAAGGAAGCAAGGTAATTAGGGGCAGTGGGCGTTAAAAGTGTATCTTCCGTAAGGGTACCTGGGGTGACAAGGCGAACAACATCTCTTTTTACTAAGATTTTTCCTCCTTGGAGTTTAGCTGCTTTTTTAGCTTCTTCGGGGGTTTCAAGTTGTTCACAAATAGCAACCTTAAAACCTTGTCGAATGAGGCGTGCTAAGTAATTTTCATAAGCATGGAAGGGGACGCCGCACATAGGGATTTCTTCTTCACCTATCTTACCACGACGTGTCAGGGTTAAATCGAGGGCTTTGGAGGCAATTTTTGCATCTTCAAAAAAGAGCTCATAGAAATCACCAAGGCGAAAAAAAAGGAGACAATCGGGATAAGACTTCTTAAGTTCCATATACTGAGATAGCATAGGCGTAAGAGGAGTAGAGTATTCTTTTTCGGCAGGAGCAGAAGAGATCGGGTTTATTTTTCCCATATGGTTTCTTTCTTGACAAGGAAGCTTAAATCAGTCATTTGACAAAAATCTTTAAAGAAGAACACGAGTGGATAGACCATGGACGTCTTGAGAATTCTGTTTTATCTTTTTAGCAGTTTTTTTCAACGAGTTTTAGTCTTTTCTATTTATTCTTAAAATATCAAGCAAGGAAAAACAAAGAGAGTTACATGACCCAATCTCCTGCAAAACCAAAACGTATTACTGATGAAGAAGCTCTCCATATTCATGCCATGGGACGTCCTGGAAAATTAGAAATAACACCTACAAAGCCTTTAGCTACTCAAAGAGATTTAGCTTTAGCGTATTCTCCAGGAGTTGCTGTTCCTTGTATAGCAATCCATAAAAACCCTGAAAAAGCTTATGATTACACAGCTAAAGGGAATATTGTTGCTGTTATTTCAAATGGTACTGCTGTGCTAGGACTTGGAGATTTGGGCGCTCTTGCGTCAAAGCCAGTTATGGAAGGAAAGGCTGTTCTTTTTAAACGTTTTGCTGATATTGATGGGATTGATTTAGAGGTTAATACAACGGATGTAGATACATTTGTTGAGAGCGTTCGATATTTAGAACCGTCTTTTGGAGGAATTAACTTAGAAGATATTAAAGCTCCAGATTGTTTTATTATTGAACAAAGACTTAAAGAGCTTTTAAATATTCCAGTATTTCATGATGATCAACATGGAACCGCTATTATCGCAC
>CAYUAL010000008.1:0-20488 GCA_964442815.1 uncultured Alphaproteobacteria bacterium
TTAGAGCAATATAGCCCAAAGAAAATACTTGAAAATAAGGATAGTTTTCTAGGAGAAGAAGAGAAGCAATAAGGCCAGAAATTCCAACATTTATCAGGCGAATTTTAGTAATTGTTTTGCAGTAAACATCAAAGGCTTTTGGAGAAACTCCTTGCTCAGCTAAAAGCGTTTGTTTAAGGGTGTACTTCGATGATTTTATCTTTAAAACATATGTCAAAAAGGCGTCCGCTAAAGAAACTCCCAGAGCATAAGCAGATAGACCAATCCAAGTATCACTAAAGAGAAAGGCAAAGAGCAACAACGCCCCAAAGCCAAAGAAGACAATGCGTCCACGTATCTTAAATGGTTCATGGGATTTTGTTTTCATGTTGGACCTCTTTTTAGAAGTATAACAAATTTTATTAATGATGAAAATAGTGAATAACTATTAAAAGTTCTTCTTATATACTATTCACATCCTTTCCTTCTTCGTTAAGTTCTCTCTCTAATTCTTCAATGGTAGGTAAAGATGTTTTAAGTTCTTTTGGTAGGGCTTTAGAAAGCACATATTCTGAAACACCTATAGGGGCACTAATATTTCTAAGGGCATATTCAGCAATAATTTTATCTTTTGTTTTACAAAGAAGTATTCCTATTGTTCTGTTATCGTGTTCTTTACGTAATTGATCATCAACTGCTGCAAGATAAAAACCAAGCTGTCCCGTATGCTCAGGTTTAAATTTGGTCGCTTTGAGCTCTACGACTACGTAGGATCTTAAGGTAAGGTGATAAAAGAGCAAATCAACAAAAAACTCCTGATCTTCAAAAGTAAGGGGAACTTGGGATCCAACAAAGGCAAAACCCTGTCCAAGCTCAAGTAAAAAATCACGTATATGCTGCACTAAAGACGTTTCTACGTCACGTTCATAGGCTTTACCTTGGATGGTCAAAAAATCAAACTTATAGGGATCTTTTAGTAAATCTCTTGCTAAATCAGAGTGAGGCTTGGGTAAGTGTTTATCAAAATTCTCTATTTTCTTTTCTCTATTTGCTTGACGTTCAAAAAGAGAGTTTTCTATCTGCATTTCAAGAATTGTTCTTGACCATCCGTTAATTAAGGTTTGTTCCCCATACCACTCTCTTTTTTCTGATTCTTTTATTTTATGGAGTAATACAACAAGAGTGCCCCAAGGCAATTGGTGCACGACTCGTGCACCTTTTTCAAAATCAGGATATTTTTCTGCAAACAATCTCATTCTCTTTAGGTTTGTTACAGAAAATCCCTGCATTTCGGGAAAGTCTTTTCTAAAATCAGCAGATAATTGTTCTAAAAACTGAGATCCCCAGGCTTTAGTTTGTTGATGATAAATAATAGATTTACCAATTTCCCAATAAAGGTGTATTTGTTCTCCATTAACAGCTAGAGCTGCTCGAACTTGTGCGGTTTTTAATTTTGACTTAAGGGTGTTAAAAAGAGACAGATAATCTTCATTCAAACGTAAGCTTTTAGAAACATCCTTTTTAGTTGTAGGAAGGATTTCTTTTGTGGTCATACTTGTTTCCTTAATATTTAGATGTTTTGAGTTTACGTGCCGGGCAAAAAGTATAATAAGACACTAAAAGATTCAGCATTTAAAACAAAAATTTCTATATTATCTTCTTTTTAGCCATAGAGCTGAGTGTACAAAAAGTGTCTTCTCTCGTAAATAGGTTTGTTTTTGCCAGATTTTCCATGCTGTTTTTTGGTGAAAAATAAAGCTTTTTTAAATTTGGATCTGCTGACATATATGGAGGAAAGTTTCGTTCGTTGTTTTAATCAATTGTAGTTATTGTATTTTTTAATGGCTTGGCCTAGAATCATATATTAGAAATTTCTGAAGAACCAGTGAAGATTAAAGGTGGTTTGGCTAGATAGAAACCCTCGTATTTTAGCGTTCTAAAAAGTATCTCTCGCAGAGATTTCAAATAGGCCCATGCTACGTATCCATTAAAATCCGGCAACGGCTCCTTCCATGTTTCTTGCTTTGGCTAAAGCACGCTTAATGCAATATGGATACTTTAGCATCGCCCCTTAAATCATTCAATGCCATGTGCACATGATCACATAAGCTATCCAAAATAACATGGGGATTATCAAACTTTTGGTTCAAGAGGTTCGCCAGCAGTGCTTCAATACCGCGCAATTGTGTCTCGGGGCTGCGAAGCGGTTTTGGCAGCTCATGCATCGCTTTTGTCAACGCGATAATCAACTGTTGTCCTACATAATTCATCGCGGTAGTTAAATCATTTTCATCCATGCTCGATACCGAATAATGTGGAGATCTATCCTGCATTGCTTTAGCAATTGAGCTTATACCACCCATTTTTGCTCCAGCTTCAATCTCTGCATAAAGATATGCGCCCCCTCCAGGGATTGCCACTTCAACTAAATCCGCAGCAGTTGAAATTACAGAAAGAAGAAACAGGTTGATATGTGGTACCAGTTCAGATTGATCACTTACATCAAGATTTACCAAATCACGTATCTGCAACAGTGCATGATTCATCACCTGTTTAATTTCTTCTATTGATTTTTTATCGGTAGGAACCTTATTACCAGTTGAATTTGATGTATGTTTTTGTTTAGTGAATGTTAGAGGAAATTTTCCCTGCTCCATAAGTTCAGATAAATTACTGAGAGCTTTTATGTATTCATAAAAACCAGGAAACTTTTTACAATATTTATCCAATTGAGCAGGGGAGGATGTCTTCAAAATACGATAAAAGTCATTTCTGTAGTCAATCAACCCATCTAATAATGCCCCCGCATCACCCCCTTTTTGGATAATTTTAGAGGCTATTTCATCAATTTTTATGACAAGCTCTTCATTTTGCATCATTAATTACATCGATCTTATTAAAGTTTGTGAAACTATCTTTTTTTTGAAATTCTTATAGTGTTATGAAGTAACTCCCTTGAGTAGGACAGAAAAAGCATCAAACTAAGAGAGTTTTTTTGATCCAAGGATCAGATGGTAGCAAATCATTTTTTGTCTGGTGATGTCAATAAAATTATTGTACAACTCTAAAATTTCATAGTAGTCTTATTCTATGAATAGATGGAAGGGGGGTAAAATGGACAGAAATACCAGGATTGAGCCGTTGTTTGTCGTTCATGATCAAGTAGAGCAACTTGGTCATAATATTATTAAATTTGTGAGTGATGACTACAATAAATCTAACGGGATATCCTTAATTGACGCTAAGAATGATGCAGAAGCCATTTCTACTTTCTTAAGTGAGTTTCGGGAATCTCGTTTAACATTTCAATCATATACGAAAGAGATTGAGCGCCTTCTGCTTTGGTGTATCCATGTTTCTAAAGTGAATATCTCTAGCTTGCGACGTAACCATTTGGTTGAATATCAGAAGTTTTTAAAAAACCCTCAACCTAAAAAAATATGGTGTGGAATAAAAGCGCCTAGAAGATTAAAAGACGGTACCCTTAACCCACAGTGGCGCCCTTTTAATAAAGGGCTATCTCCCACTTCCTTGAATAAAACGATAACGATTCTTGATTCTTTTTTTAATTATCTTGTTCAAACAAATTATTTAACAGGAAACCCCCTTGCCATTGAGCGACGACGTAAAAAGAAAAATAAGGGAAAGTCCAAAATAATTGATCGCTATTTGGAGTTAGATGAAATCCATGCTGTTCTTGATGCTCTCTCTGAATATCCTGCCAAGAGTGCAGAAAGCAAATTCCAAGTTATACGTGCCAGGTATATTATTTTGCTCTTATTCTATACAGGATTACGTATTGCAGAAGCAGCAGAACACCGGATGAGCCAATTTACGCAACGAGAAGGCAATTGGTTTTTGAGGATTGTCGGAAAAGGAAAAAAACTACGAGAGATTCCCATTCCAGATGAACTATTAAAAGCTCTCGCAGAGTTTCGATTAAAAGTTCACTTACCTTCTCCTCAACCCCAATTTAGAGAAAAAACGCCTCTTATTCCCATGAAAAATTTAGAACATCCCATTAGTACACGCCGTATAGACCAAATTCTCAAATGGGCTTTTAAATTAGGAGCTAATAAACTAGAGTTTGATCATCCAAGAAAAGCATCTAAATTACAAGCTGCATCCGCCCATTGGTTGCGTCACAGTTATGTTACATCTTTACTGGACTCAGGCGCGCCTCTTAAAGTAGCTCAGGAAAACGCAGGACACAGTGATATCGGAACGACTATGCATTATCGCCATATTGCACAAACAGATAGACATGCAGCAACCCGTCAGTTAACATTATCAAAATCTAAAAACTTTCAAGAAATAAAAACCAAAGATTAAGGGCTAAAAATGTCTAATCTTTATATACTAACACCTCATGAGCAACACGCTTTTGATGACTCCCCTTCCCTCTCGGTAGAAGCGAGATCAATTTGTTTTGCCATAGATTTTGAGTTAAAAAAAGAAATTTCTCGGTTAAGGACAAACACAAACAAGGTTGGTTTTTTACTACAGCATGCTTATTTTAAAGCCTGTAAAAGATTTTTTCTCATACACAAATTTAGGAATGAAGACATAAAGTATGCTTCTAGGCTCCTTGGCATAAGGGTTGAAGACGTGGACTTATCTCTTTATAGGAAAAAGATACCGTCCGACCATCAAAAAAAGATTTTAACTTTGTTTAATTACACAGAATTTACTAATAAAGGACATACCTGGATTAAGGAAGAAATAAGACGCCAGGTAGGGAGACAGACAAATCCAAAGCAGATTTTTATGCATACTTTAGACCTATTACAACAACATAGGATTGAAATCCCTTCTTATCATTGTTTGGCAGAGTTTATTACTCTTGTTTATGCTGAGTTTGAAAATAATTTACTCATTAAAATAAAGAAGAAACTAAGAAAAAAACATGAAAAACTTCTTGATAGTTTACTTGAAGGAGATGATTCAAAATCCCCAACTCTATTAAACCAATTAAAGACGATTAATCAATCAGTAAAACCAGGAGGAATTCAATCAGGTATAGAATTATTTAAAGTCGTAAAAAACATCTTTTTAAAATTACAACCTGTGATTGAAACCCTTAAACTCTCTACAAACAGCAGCGCTTATTATGCCATGTGGCTACAAAAAGCAAAACTTTCTCAACTAAAACAATTTCCTGAAAAAAAGAAACTTTACCTTCATTTGATTGCCTTCATACAACATCAATTTTATTTACGTCAAGACTATTTTGTTGATGGGATTCTTAAAGCTGTCCAGTCAGCAAAAAATACAGCCTATAAAAAACTTAATGAGGAAGACCAATTAACACGATCAACCCGTAGAAAAGCTATCCATCATTTAACCAAAACAAATTGTACGTATCGTACTTTAATTGATGAGATTGATGCAGTTGCCAAATCTCCTATCTTATCTGATACCTATAAAATAGAAAAAATAAATGCTCTTCTTGATGAGCACAAAAAACAACAAGATGATTCTGAAAGAAAGAAGACAGAGTTATTTGAAAACTCATTAAGTCGTTTAGAGAAAAATGAAGACTATTTTGAAATTCTTGAAAAGTTATCGATAAAATTACAACGACGCGTTTCAGAGATTGTTAAAGTCCTTATTTTTAATGAAAAAACATCTAACGATGATTTAATAAAGGCTATAAACCATTATGGGAAAAATGATGGTCAAATTGGCCCTTCTTCTCCTGTCGACTTTCTTGATAAAGAGGAATCCGCCATTTTATTTGATAACAGCAAAAAGATAAAGCCTTCTCTTTATAAAATACTTCTGTTTATACATAGTGCAGATGCTATTAAATCTGGAGAATTAAACCTAAAATATTCCTATAGATATAAAGCTATTCATGAGTATCTTATTGATGAAAAGACATGGAAAAAAGATCGTAATCATCTTCTTAAGCTGGCACAGCTAGAGCATTTTGCAGATGTCAAAGTTTCTATAGATGCTTTAAAAAAGAACTTAGAAGAAAAATATCAAGTTGTTAATGACCGTTTCTTGGGGGGTAGAAATCCCTATTTATCCATTGATAAAGAGCAAACAGCTCATATCACAACACCGGCCCTAGAAGATAAGGATACAGAATACATAGCAGCTCTCCTTGAACAAACAGGGTATATTCCCTCTTTACAAATCCTATCAGACATTGAAAAAGTTGTTCAATTTAGCGATTGCTTTAAACATCATAGTGTAAAACACGTTAAACAAAAACCTAACAAAGAAGCTTTTTTTGCCGGGATCATGAGCTTAGGATGTAATATTGGTGTTCGTAAAATGGCTCAGATTTCTGTAGGTATCAAAGAAAATACTCTAGTGAACACCGTAAACTGGTATTTAAGTTTAAAAAATTTACAGGCAGCAAACCATCAAATTATTGGGCTCATCAACAAATTAAATCTTTCAGGCATTTTTGTAGCAGATAAAGAAAAAATACATTCTTCAAGTGATGGCCGTAAAGTTAATGTTGCTGTTGACTCCCTAATTGCAAGTGCCTCATACAAATATCACGGGAAAGATAAAGGAGTCAGCATTTATACTTTTATAGACGAAAGACAGGCTCTATTTCATTCACTGGTTATGAGTTCGACAGAGCGTGATGCGCCTTATGTTATTGATGGGTTGATTCATAATGAGGTTATACAAACCAATATCCATTCAACAGACACCCATGGATTTACGGAAACGATTTTTGCAACAACACATTTTTTAGGGATAGCTTTTGCGCCCAGAATTAAAAACATTGGAAATCAACGTATGTATGCGTTTTCTTCCCGGAAAATCTATAAAAAGAGGGGTTATGAGATATTGCCAAGTCGATCAATCAACCAAAAATTGATAGAAAAGCATTGGGATAATATTTTGCGCTTTATCGTAACGATTAAACTTAAAGAAACCACGTCTTCTCTTTTGTTTAAAAGACTAAGTTCTTATGCAAAAGATAATCCTTTATACAAGGCTTTAAAAGAGTTTGGCCGCATTATAAAGTCTATATTTATCCTAACTTATTATGACGATATGATGCTTCGTCAACGCATAGAAAAACAACTTAATAGAATAGAATCATCCAATAAATTTGCCAATGCTGTATTTTTTGCAAATGACCGCGAGTTCAAGCAAGCTACGCGAGAAGAACAAGAAATTGCCACTGCCTGCAAGATTTTGATTCAAAATGCTATTGTCCTCTGGAACTATTTATACCTGTCTCAGTTGCTGGCAAACTGTATAAATGATAGAGAACGCGCTGACATGGTCAGCATGATCAAAGGAGGATCCGTCATAACCTGGCGCCATATTAATCTCCATGGGGAATATAATTTTAGAAGAGACGCCATTAATAGTCAGTCATTTGATATGAAAAAAATCATGTCATTAAAAGTGGCTTAAATATTGAGTTTTCTGTTTAGAGTATTTTAGAATCTGCTTCTTTTTATGTTAAAAAATACAGTAATTACAATTGATTAAAACAACAAACGAAACTTTCCTCTATATATGTCAGCAGACCCAATTTCTACGAAACTTTGGACCCGCTTCTGTAGCAAGGGCCATTTTTTATCTCTAAATCTGTCTAGTAGTCACCAGGACACTCGTGCCAATGGTTTTAAGAATCTCTTCTACTTCTAAGGGTTTTGAGTCAATACGGGCGTGGAGAGAAGTGAGTGAAAGAGGGAAGATGAGGAGAAGTGAGATAACAATCCTACGTACCAATACTGTTCTCTACTCTTGTTTAGGTTCGTTTCTTAAGCGTTCCAATTCTTTCTCAGCTTCTTCTTCACTCATCAACATGGATAGAAATGCATCAAAATTTTTGGCAATAGGGGAAATTGATTCTTCATCTTCAACATCGTGGATCCAATAAACAATCGGAGGATCATTTGTATCAGGGTCTTGACGATAATCAAAGCAGATTACGTTACCACCCCCATCCACTGCGAATCCTACTAAGCCCTCAGGAAAAAATTCTGGGGGATTATGATAGTATTCCAAAATTTTTTCATGTGGATATTCAGGAGAAAAAGCTAACAATGCTCCAATGCATCCTAGAGTGTAATCTCCTAAACTAATATCAAAAAAAATAAAATCACTTTTTTTTGGGTAGCCAGCATCACACATTGAAACCATTTCTTTAAAACTTACAGGAAGTTTTTTACTTAACTCTTTTTCTACGAGTATAATTTGAGCAGGATTTACACTACCAAAACAAAAGTCCATATCTTCTTTAGTAAAACTTATGTGTTTTTCCATGTTTGGTTACCTCCTACATGACCAGTTGATGTGTGTATATCTTTTGGAATAAGCTGCATACGCCCGCTTTCTTGATGATGATGCCACGTAAAGTCCGGAATTTGTGCCCTACCTTTTTGAATAGCTGCTAATTGGTGTTCATTAAAAAGAGTTTTAGAAACGCTTCCTCTATCCAAAGCCTCTCGTAGAGAACGTGTAGCCTCTCTCATGTGAAGTATAAAATCTCTTTTCTCTATAGTTTGAGTAATTCTAGTTTCATATTTCATATATTTATCAAATATAGGAAACCCTCGTTCATCAAAAGGAACACCTGTAACAGGATGTGAACTTCCAGCTAACTTGGCATTTCTAATATTAGGCTTTAATACCGTATGGGATGTTACTTGTCCTGGATACTGTCCTTCCAAATGAGCCTGCATCCTTCTTGGGTGGTATGGGCCTTTATTAATACGTATTGCCTCGGATTCTGCTAGATCCAAAGCTTTTGTGGTTGGTGTAAGCTTAGATACAGCACCTGATCTAGAAGGCCCAGCTGCACCACTGGTACCTGGTATAGCTTTGGGGTGAGCACTACTCGTACTTCCGCCTGCCGAAGGCTTAGCCGCACCACTAGAGCTTGCACCTGCATTTCTGCTGCTACTTACAGCAGGTTTTGAGGTGGGTTTGCTTCCTGACACCTCTTTCATTAGGGGAGTTTTTACGCCCCCTTTTTGGGGAGTCGGTGTCCCACCGGACCCGAGACCCGCAGCCCTTTGCTCTTCAGCCGACAAAGGAACTGTCTTTATTTTAACCTTGGGCTTTGCCCCTGAAGGCGTTGTTGCTGGTTTTTCAGCAGCACGACTAACAGATCCAGCAGCATCTCGTTTAGAAGTTGATGCCCCAGTTGTATCTCTATTTCCCTCTGCTTTTAAAGTACTTGGTTTGGCATTTCCTGACAACCCTTTTTCAGCTGTTTGAGCAAGACGATTAAAGGCCGCAAGTTTGCTGCGTGTTACAGAGGTGATTAGGCTAATCTCTGCCATGGATCGTCTTTCAGGGTCACCTGACAAAAGATCTCTTGTTAATCTAACACCACGCAAACCAATACCAAGGCCTAAGGCCAACTTTCCCAGTTTAGGAACAAAAGCCATTCCATCCAAGAAAGTTTCTGCTACGTCACCATAACGATCCTGTAGGTCCAATAAATCCTCTGCAAATTCAACAGTTTTCTCATCTACAATTTGTTGTTCTTGTTCGCTCAAAAATTTTATGTGAGCCATATGATTTTCATCGATGACGCGGGAGCTTGTGGTGATTGAGGCACCCGTAGCTGCTGCGTTGCCATTTGTGGCAAGGGCAATGGTGATAGGGGCGAAGAGTTTCGCGGCAAAGGCGGTGCGGTCGAGTCCTTCTTGATATCGTTTCCATTCGTCCGCATCCATTTTGCCCTTAGGCTTATCGGGTGCCAAGGCCTTGAACGCAAGATCTGCGAGTAAATTCCCAGCTGCACTCCCAATGGCACCTTCTGTTCCACCTATGAGTCCCCCCACAAAAGCACCAGAACCCACGTGCCATGCTGTCTGCCCTACATCACTGAGAGACCCCTCTGCATGCAAATCTCCCCCCGCGCTCGCCATCATATTTGCCAAGACACTCGTGCCAACGCCTTTCGCAATACCTCCAACACTCACCTTTTCTCCCATAGCCGCACTCACCCCTGTATTGACAGTTGTCCGGAGGGCTTCTTTCTTCAAAAACTCCCCACTTTTGGCCATCAGGTTTTGGAACGAGAAAAGGGATTCTGCGCCTGCGGATTGCATGGCCATTCCCTTAACGCCTTCTTTAGTTCCTTCTGTGAGTCCAGCTGTAGCAGCTTTGGCTTGCGGCAGGGTGGATCCCATATCAAATCCCACGCTAATTCCTTCCAACAGCCCAGCTGTTGCCATGGTGAGGGCGAGGTTGGTCAAAGTTTCTGCCTTAGCCAAGTTCTTTGCTGCCTCAAATATATTCCCTTTGGCTGCAACAAGCGCCATGGTTCCTTGGGTGCAGAGAGATGTAAAGCCCACATATCCCATGGCCGTTGCAACACTTGCAGCTGTACCTTCAAGACCCAAGGTGGTGGACAAGAATCCTCCTGCATCCATCGCAAGTCCGCCTGCACCCCCTGTGGCTAAAGCGACACCCAAGGCAATCACCATTCCTAGGGCCGCCGTCGGACCACTCGTGGATTTGGATTGGTGGTCGTGGAATTCCTGAAGGTCCCGGTAGGTGATCGTCCCACCGTTTTGTTTAATACGGTCTGCGAACTCCAGGGTCTGACCTTTGACACGTTCCAGAAGCGTTTCCTTAGAATTGATCTCTACATTCCCTCTAAAGGATGAAGGCGTGAAAGTATTGTGTGTTTCAGATTCCATGGTTGTCGTCTGCCAGAAAGCATCTGCATCAATAGTATTGGTTGCCTTTTGTTCATAGTTGGTGCCTAGAAGAATTTTCACCCATCCTTCCACAGCTGAAAGAGTTGTTTTATCTACTTGGAATTGGGCCCCGGTCATTTGAATACTCCCCGTTTGGGCCTCAAGCTTCACGGTGCTGGGTTTGCCCGCGGGGGCGGTGAACTCGACGCCTTGGGAGGTGGATTTACTGCTTTGGGTGGTGGTTTTGGTGCCGCTTTCGAAGAGCCCGCCGGCACTTCCCTCGGTGGACTGATGCAGGTGTTGATCATGGATCTGGTTTAAAAAGACAGATGCCTGGGCAACGAGGCGTGTGGCAGGTGAATGAAACTTGGAGGCATTCCAATACTGGGACGCGCCTGAAACCGCGGTGATGGAGTCAGTGCCTGTATGACGCGATGCTTTACCTTTGATATGTTGATCCAGGGCATGATAATCTCCTTCGTGGGTTTCCCGCTGGGATCCCACCATCAGAGCGTCATCGATGATATTGCCGCCTGCCATGTATCTAAGATTGCGTCCACTGACTTGGGCACCGGTGAAGTGAAGATTCTGACCAGCCTCCAGAATAACGTCCCCTTGCTCACTGGTGAGCGTGCTAAGAACTGCAGTATCCCAATACTCAGACCCCATACGCTGACGGGAGAGACTCGGAGCCCCATGATTGCGCACCGTGGTGCTGTGAATATCCAAATCCCCCAGGGTAGAGAGGTGGATAGTATTTCTGGCGCGGACGGTCCCTCCATAAATGCCGATGCCTTGATCCGCATAAACGCGGAGATGAGATTCTGAAATCATAGCAGGTTGGTGGGTTGTATAGGTGGCAACAGAACCACTTTCGCTGCGGCTGCTCCAAAATCCGTCTTGGGAGGTATAATAGGATCTAGATCCAACATCGGTATTATGATGCATGGTGAGGATATCTTTAAGAGAGAGACTAAGACCTCCTTGACCTGTATTTACATGGGCTCCGTGGATAGCAAAAGACTCGGGGAGGGGAAGATGCCCAATAAGGGCACCCGTGAAAAATCCCTCTAGTAATTCAGGGGTTGCCTGATCTGGTGTAAGCCACCCCCCTGCATGAAACCCTCCACTGATATGAAGGGAGAGGGACTCTTTGTGGAGGATGGAGACAGTTTCTGTGTGGCTGCTGGAGCTGAGGAATCCGGAGCGTTCTTTGGTGATGGTATACTGCTGAACCCATTGATGTTGAGTACGCCGGAGGTCTGATCGTCGCACATTCCAGAGAGCCACATTTCGGATGTTCATCGTCCCACTGAGATCAGCTGAGTCCATGTGAAGGGCAAAATCAATGGCATCAATAGAAGCACTGCTTTGGAAGGTATCTCCGATGAGTTCAAGCATACCTGCGTGAAGACCAACATTGGGATTGGTGTGGTATTGTCCCGAGTTATCTCGCCAATAAGATCGGTGAAAATCCCAATTAAACCCATCGGCCAATAAATGGCTTGTTACATTAATAGCCCCGTTATCCACCTTAATTGTAGGGAGAGCAGAAGCTCGAGGATTAGGTATACGATTTGCCACATCTTGATCCTGGTTCTGCTGAGTGGTAGCGGGAAGGGAGCGGATTTTGTTACCTTCTAATAAATGATCCTCTCCTTGGATCAGCATATGATGGGCATTCATAACCCCAGATCCTGCAAGACGCCTTTGGGGAGCATGTTTCGGGGCATTAAAGAGCCATGCTTGAAGGATGTCTTCATTGTTAGTTTTAAGTTCCGCTACTTTGTAATACAAAAAGGACTCTGTAGGGGGGTGGCGATAAAAAAGTTCTCTGATAAAGTCTTCATCCGTTCGTCCTTTTCGGAGCAAAAGGGTAGGATTAATTTTGTGAATCCTGGTGATATACTCATGGGCATTTCCCCGAAGCCACCGGAAAATATCCTCTGGATTCCGCATATCTTGAGAGTAGAAGGAAGCCATGATGGTGTTCATGAGCCCTTCTTGAAGGAGGTCAACTTGGGTGAAAAGAGGAATCTCATGGCGGGCATCTGGGTTGATTTCAATTCCTTTATTCGTGAGAGCAATCACAGGAGAGAGATTTGGAATAGGCCGTCCAATGGGAAGGTCTGGAACTATTAAGGATTCAGCACGCCCTGTTGGGTCAACTGTGTAAAGGACAGAAGACCGTTTATGGAAAAGAGTGGAGAGATTCAAAAGGGGCTGGAACTGAACCTGTTGAATTTCCCCCTGTTGTCCTTGAAGGGTAATGTTCCCCGCATTTCTGAGAACCATCAGCGGGGCTTCCATAGTACCACTGCTTAAGAGAGAACGATTTCCGAGATTTAGTTCGATTGTAGCGCCGGCCCTGATATCAGTAGGGTGGCGCACAGGTAAAGAAGGGCTTCCATTATTCCAGTGACCAACCGCATTCCCCCACTTATCCCAACCATGGGTGAGAAGGGTATATTTCTCTGGTCGTGTTTCTGCTATGAAAGAGGAAGATGAAGGAGGAGTTCCTTTAATTTCTCTGCCTCGGAGTAAAAACTTTCTTCCTGCCAGTAATGTGCCATTTACAATCTTATATCCCTCCACATCCAAATCAATATCTTCGGACGCCTGAAGGAAGGATCCATCAGAAGGATCTATTGAGATGTATTCTCTGCGTGTTGCGTAGTTTGCGTTATATATGGCAATCAAATCAGGTAGAGTTCCCTCATAAAAAAGAGCTTTTAGAAAAATGCTTTTAAGGCTTCTGATCCTCCCTGAATAATTCAGAATTTTACCCAAGGCTTTAATCCGCAATTCTTTTTCACTAAAAAGTTCTCCAAACTCTATGTCTACAGTTGTATTGGCATCTAAAGTGAGTGTGCTCTTACTTGCAACAAAAGCGCCGTTTTGGATCTTTTTTGTGTACGTACCAGGATTAAAAGGGATGTGACTAGGATAGCTAACAGAAAAATCTGTTTTAAAATCCGCCACTATCTCCCGCTCATGCCCTACGACTATATTGTTTTTGGTTGATGTAATCGCAGTTGGTCCATTCCCAAAAACCCTGGCATATCTAAAATCCACAGATTTTCCTGTAATATGTACCTCCCCTTTGCTGGAGAACACATCCACCAAATGATCATTATCAGTACCAAAAGATATATTCTCAGGGGTTTCTAAATAAATTCCTCCATCGGCCTTGAGGTTCACAGGGGATTTAATGGAATGGGCAGTATCAACTTGTAATCTCCCTGCTTGATGAATTTCTGTTGTAAAAGTATAGGGGAGGGCAAAATGAAGAGTTAGAAGCCCTGTGGATCTTAAAGCACCCGTTATGTACTCAAAATTCTTGGTGGGCATGATTTCCAGATCCCCATAGAATTCTGTTTGACCTTTAAGGAGGACTTTTTGAGTGCCTTCTAATCGGACTTTACCTCTGGCCGTAAAGCGATTCTTGGAATCACTAAAATCTAAGACCGCGCCCTTGATGTCCACCGGACCATGGGCTTCAAAGGTACCTTTGTTTTGGACGGTAAGGTGAGGACCCTGTAGATTTAATCCCCCTTTGCCTGTATGGATAGTTCCCAAGTTGGTCAGGGTAGCCAAAGATTCTGCCTCAACGGTCAATCCCCCATCAAAAGATAGAACAGCATTTTTATTATTATGGGGTTGATTTATGAAGGCTGTTTTTTCTCCCATCGCAAATTCGCGTCCTCCTTTAGCTATATAAATACCTCCCAGGTTATAAAACCCTTTGGGTTTGGTGGATTTTATAACCCTCCCATTTTTGAGCCATTCCCTTGTTGGATCTGGCGCCTCTAGGTTTGGGGCTTGGAGTTGATCTCCTAATAAGATATACCCTTCTTCGTTTTCATAAGTCCCTGTCCATTGAATGTCCCTATAGTGTCTACTATGAATAACGCCTCTATAATTAATAAAATCCTGAGTGTTTATATGTGACCAAAAGTGGTCTAAAATCCCCATATTGATCAGACTTTTGCCACTAAAAGAGAATGAATTCCACCATTTACCGGTTACTAAGATTTGGCCCTTGTTTAATAGATTTCCTATATAAATATTCAGACTACTTACAGCTTGGATAATACCTTCATTTTCTAAAAGGTTATCTCCATAACACCAAGAATCCAAAAAGCTTTTTATAGCTAATGTTCTTTCACTTGTGATAATTCCTTTGTTCTTAGAGTTTCCCTTTAGGATGAGCTGGCCTTCGTAAGTGACGTCAATCTTAGCTTCAGCACTTACGGGTTGAGGGGTATCTGTTTCTTGCCAATAGGGGCCTTGAGGAGTATTCAAGAGTTTTCCATAGAACTGAGTGGCCCCTTTATGGTTTTGGAATCCTTCGTGAGTGGTGAGATTTAATCTATCGCCATAGATAGACCCAAGGTTACTTAAGACAGCTGTTTCAAGACCTAGATGTACAAAATTTAAAGTTGAACTCTCCTTTTGGGCAATAAGCTCGCCGCTTACTCCATTCCCGAAGATAGAAGAGGTAATATGAGATTTTTCTTTATATTCGGTGATAGTTATTATCTGCTCTGCGTTATCATTTTTACTAGGGTTTTGGGTCGCAGCAGCAGTATTAGTAGGTGCACGTTCTTGCGATTGGTCCCTATTAGTCCATTGATAAGCTGAATAAGGACCTATCTTCAGCAGGCGAGTGGTGACCTCACTTTGGGAGGTCGTCCCCAGTTTCCCTAAGTTTGTAATCCACTGGGCGCTAAGGTCTAAAGACTCTATACCTCCTATAATGCCCCCTATAAAGTTCTTAATTCGTCCGGGGGATCCTTGATATCCTCTTGCTTTTAGATTAAGGGATTTTGCAACAATACTACCTTGATTATAAATATTAGATCCCTCAAGATTTAAGGCATTTCCCAATAGAACAGATCTGGGGGTAGTTATAATGTCAAAGTAGGTTTTAAATTCAAATTGGGCTTGACCTAAAGCAGTTATAATTTCTAGTTGTCCCTGAGTTCCTATGAGGAGAGAAAAGCCTATGGGGTTTTTAAGATTTTGATTTCCAAAGGCAAGAGTGATTTTTTCTTCTGTTTGTTTCAAGAGGAAATGCTTATTAAGAGAGGACGCCAAATCCCCAGCCCAATCAGACATTCGATCCATATCCAAGGTGCCATCTCTCTTAAAATACACATCTCGAGAAGCTCTTTCTTGGAAGGAATCAGTGGGATAAAAAGGGAGAGGATCCTTGGGAATCACACTCTGGTGATTAACAGTGATTCTAAATCCTTGGCTTTTGGGAAGAGGAGAAGGGGAGAAAGTACGTGGATGATCTCGCTCTCTAAGGACAGAAACTTTCCCATGCTTTTGTTCTATTTCAGGTAGTTTTTTGAGACGTGCAATCTCTATGGCTCGATTAAGCTCTGTAAGATTAAGTTTTTTATCAAAGTCAGGGTCAAGTTTTCCGTCAAGAGGGGTACCAGGGCCAACTCTACTTAATATATCAACCCCACCCATCAAAGGGGTAATGGAGATGGAGAGAGTATCATCTATCTCGACAAACCCATGACAGCCCACAGTGACCGTTTGTCCCGTTAAGTGAGACATTATCACCAAAAGACTGAGTGTCTTTCTAAAAAATTTCTTTAGCATTTTAACCCCATTTTGTCCCACAGGACATCGCTCTCTTTAGATAATTAGACAAGGATCAGATATTTTTGATCTTTATAAAACTATCCACCCATTCCCGTCGTTTTTGATTTATAACTTTCGTGTCGTAAGGACTAAATGTATTCCGCGAAAATTTATAAATTCTTTCTTAGCATCTTTTTCAACTTATGTTTTATTGGTGTTGATTCTTTTGAATTGGGATATCTGTTTTCAAACCTTCTGTCAACTAAAAAAGGAATACCATCTATTCTTTTACAGAATACCTTCATTTGTATTGGTTATTGGAAGATAAGCAGAATTTCTACGAAATTCTTGCTCCGCTTCTGTATGGACAATAGCGATAATAAAACATATGGGGGTTGTCTATGTATCTTGGTGACATGGATTTTTCTAATACCACAGTTTAGAAAATCCAGTTGTGGGGGGATATGGTGAATTAAATCCAAGTTTGTTAATCACGTGCGGCCATCAGCTTATTTAATTTCCGATAACTCTTATTATCGGAATAATTGGTAAAATAATTAAGATAAATCAATATTCTAATAAACTGGGACTTTAGTTCTTCATCACATAGTCTTTTACAAATGGGTGCTCAAGACTATAGATGGTGGAAAAGATTTGAGTGCTGCGATTGAGATATTGTTTGATGTCATTTTTGGATAGGGTTTTTGTGGGGTCAACTTCTTCGAAAACCCCTTTAGATTCTAGATCCTTATATTTCTTTTCTTCTAAAAATCCTTTACAAAACTCTTTCATTTGTTTGAAAAAATCCGAAAAATGTTCAGCAGATTTTTGGAGGTCATTTTGTTTATATTTGATAATAGCTGCATGGTAGAAGGCAGTAAAATATCGAAGATTTGTTTGATTATCTTGTGATTTCTTTATACCATTAAAAACGGCTAAACAATCTTCATACGCCTTATCTAATTTATTTAATCTTATTCTAGCTTCGGCTCTACCAACATGCATTTTAAAACCAAATGAAGATCCTGCAGTTTTATCTAATAAAGATAAAGCTTCTGTCAATTTTTTATCTGCCTCATTTAAATCTCCTTTTCTGACAAAAAGTTCTCCCAAAGCGTATAATATTCTTGCTTTTGAAAAAAGGTAGAATAAACAATTATCAAGTTTATGATCGAAAATGTATTGAGATTCATTCAGATTTTCCAAAGCTTCTTTATATTTTCCCAGCCTAAAATAAATTTTTCCGAGATTTAATTTATGCCAAGAAAGGTGGCAAGATATTTTTTCTTTATTTTCTAATGTTTGTGCAACTTCTAAAGCATGAATTGCATATTCTGCTGCTTTATGCCCTTCCTTTGTATGTAAATATTTTTTACTATAAAGTGCTGCTAGTTGACCATATATTTCTGACTTCAGCTCTTTGTTTGTATGGGTAGGTATATTTAAAATTTTAAACAATGCTTTATTAAGGTATTGATCTGCTTTTTCAAAATCATTTTCATTTCCATAAGAAGCTCCTATGAGCATTAAATTTTGTATGTTGATCATTTCACAATTTTTTATGTTTTTACAAACCCTCATACTTTTCTGGCAATTTTTTATGGTGTCATCAAAATCATTTAATAAATAATTAATATTACCAAGATCTTTCAATACTATAGAAAAAGATGTATTATCCATAATTTTTTTAAATTCATTTATTTTTACAATATTAGAAAAATACTTTTTTGATTTGATAAAATTACTTGAACAATTATAATGAGAATATCCTAACATTAAATTTAACTCTATTTCATTTTTTTCTCTCAAAAGTTTAAATTCTTTTAAAATTTTTAGTATATTGTCTAAATGGGGGATAATCACAATAATCTTTGAACACTGTTTTCCCAAGTTTTGCTCATAGAATACTTTGGTAGAAAATATAACCTTATTTACCAAGTTCGTTTTTTCATTTTCTTTTAAGATATCCAGAAAAAAAGCTAATCCTATAGCTTGAGTACTGCGATGTATAGAAAAACCATCTTTATCTTTTTCAGGTTTTTTAAATGATTCTCCTAAAATAAAAGATTCTTTTTGTAGGTAATGAATAAAACTATTAACAATATCTTTTGGGGCATAGGATTCTAATAAACTTTTTGGAATGTTTTGAGAATCAAGAAGGCAGATAGAAAATAAAAGCTCTTTAAATTTAGGATTTATATCAATCATTTTTTGAAGAGAAAGTGTAATAATTCCATATCTAGTTTTAGAGTAGTTACTTATTTCCTTAAGAAGTATTGATTGAATTTTGTCAAAATTCTGAGTATTTTCTGAAATTTTTTCTAAATATTGATTATAACTCACGTGATTGTTTTTAATGTAATAAGCAGCAATAGAAATATCTAAGGGAAAGGGTGGAATGTTTTTCAGAAAATTTATGGTATCTTCTTTTTGTGTTAGTGTCAGCTTATTGGGCTCACAATTAAAAAGAATTTTACTGAAAAGAGTTAATTTTTCCTCATCACTTAATTCTTCAATATGAATAATATTTTCAGTCTTTATGTAAGTTGTGTTTTCTATATTTTTATCTCTTGTGGTGATAAGGACTCTACCTTTTCCCCATACTTTAGCATCCTCAGGAAAATAGGATTTCATATCAGCTAAATTTTCCACATTGTCATAGATTAGGATCCAATTGGGTTTTTCTCTGAGCCAATTTTTAATTAACAATAAAAGCCGCTTTTCTTTTTCTTCTGAGTTTTGAATCGTCTGGATAAACTCCAATTCACTTTTTTGATCTTTGGTTTTTGCTAAAGCATACGATAACTCTTTAAAAGAATTAATTAAACTTTCTTTCTTGTCTGCATTAATTTCCCATACAACAGAAGCATTTTGTAAAAGTCCAAATTGTCTTGCAAGCGTTGTTTTACCAGCTCCTCCGATTCCTACAACACCTACCAAAGCAACACGTTCTATACCTTGTTCACTTTTTAATTGCTCTTCTATCTTTTTGATAATTTCTGAGCGGTCTAAAAAGCCACTATCTGCAGGAATTTTTAATTCAGATCGAATAGGTAGTTCTGTGGGAGAGGAAGAAAATACGCTTGTTCTTTCCTCTCTAAGTGCCAATGCCCAGAGACAAAATCCAAGGAAACTCAGACAAGCTACAATTAACAAATACCTTACATGGGTTGAGAGATTCCAAAACCACTGAACCCATTCCTTTATAAGAGAATATTCTTTCTCAGAGGAAGGGGGTTTAGGCTTCTTTTCTAGTTCCTCTGCGATGTTTTTCTTATGCTGTTCAAACTCAGTAAACATCTCTGTGAGAGTGATTGTGGGGATTAATTCTTTCAATGTACTCAAAATAAAATTGTAATAGTCTGTTTCTTTATCTAATATGAGAGGATGTAACTTTATGGAGACCTTTTCTAAAGTCTCTTTCAATTGAGGTATCAGCGCTTCGGGACCTACATACAGAAGGGAGCTTGTTCCAGAAAGTTTTTCAGAGTGAATGAGGTCATCAAATGTTTTTTGATCCTTAATGAAATACAAAACTGCTTCTATTCCTATCATTTGCAAATAGTCTTTTAGCTTCGTCAGAAGGATTTCTTGATAATCCCCATCTGCCCAATGAAGGATGACATATTTGAGGTTTTGTTTTTTAAGCTGAACAGAGAGTTTTTTGAGGCATTTTTCAAAAGCATCTCTTTTTAATAAACTTAGATAATGCATTCGAAATAAAGGAAGTTTTCCAGATTTTTCTACTAATGGCAAAATGGATTGACTGGAGGAGCATCCCAATTTTTTCCTCACACTAGAAAGATATCCATCAACAGTTCGAGGGGATATGGAAAGAGGTAAAGCAATTGTTCCAGTTTTTCTCCCATTCAATAAACAAGCAATTACATCAATTTCTCGACGAGTAAACTCAATTCCATTAATAACATGTAAGTGTTTTTCATAAATTAGTTCAGGAGTATTAAGGTTATTATTTTTCATAATCACTCAACCTTTTTATATTTTACTAACTCACCAAAATGTACCTCTGTTTTTCCTCAATAAAAAATTTTTCTTGTGGATGAATTTAGCATCATTTGCTAATTTATTATATAAAAAAGACAACAGGGAATTAGCCTGTTGTCTTAAGATGTTAGAGGCTAGCCAGTATTTTTTGGGCTGTTCAGATTGTTTTTCTAAGTTTATTGGGCAATCCTTATAAAGTCTGGGCGAACTTGATGAGCCAATACCCCAGCCTTTCTTACTAGGGAATTAAGCTGTTC
>CAYUAL010000009.1:0-20075 GCA_964442815.1 uncultured Alphaproteobacteria bacterium
GGCGCCAAAGTTGTTTCAGCAACAAGACGACGGGTCCATTCCGCCTGACGATTTCTTCTTAAGCGTGTTGTAGGATAGCTACCTAAAAAGGGTGAAAATTTTTCACTGGACATGCAGAACCTCTTTTATTGGTTGCCTACTATGACATTTTTAAAAAAGGCAAACAATAGAAAAAAACGACTCAACTATCCCAGAAATTTTTTAATGTTTATGAATTAAAGAGCTTCATAACACCCTTATTTTTCCAAATGAAAATGGTCAACGACTGTTTCAGAAGGTGTCATAAATTTAAATGATAAATACTTTTCGTTACCCTCAACAAGCATAACTCCTTCTCCTTCATCATATCTAACAATACTTCCAGCGCGTACTTCTCCCAAAAATTTATAACATACATCTCCTCCCGCACCATTAATCACGTAATGCACCCCATCAACAAAGAGCCTTTCATAAAGATGCAAATGGCCATTAAACACAACATCAACTCCCCAATCACAAAACGCAGGAGCAATTCTTCTTTCTTTATTTACTGAAAGTTCCTCGGATGGCCACCTTGGTAAATCAGGGGTTTTTACACTTGAATGATAGACCGGATGATGAAAATAAACAATTTTCCATGGTGCTTGAGAAGTTTTAATAGCTTTTTCAGCCCAAAGCAGTTGTTCTGACCCTGGTATAATGCCATCAGGACACCTTCTGTCACTACATAGAGCAAAGAAGTGAACTGGACCTTTTCTAAACTCGTAATAAAATTTCCCCCCCAGTGAAGGTAAATAGTCAAAATAAGGCTTGGCATTGCCATCTGGTCCAAAATCATGATTCCCAAGACAAGGCCAAAAACGATTCTCAGCTATCTTTGGTTGCTCATATTGCCCTGAATAAGGATAAATAAAAGGACTATATGAGGCACCAATATTCTGATCAATGGTCTCGGCCGCTCCAGTTGGGTAATTGTTATCACCCGTCGTGATAATAAAATCTGGAGCCCAGCTTCTAACAAGAGAAGCAACTCTTTTTGAGGACTCACTTTCAACCCCATAATCCCCAATTACAGCAAACTTTAAATCATTCGCCACTACACTAAAATTGAGAAAACAGAGGAAAAAAAAGAAAATCAATTGTAAAAGAGATTTTGTTAAGCTCACAGACTTACCTCCTTTGGAGCCTCCTGTCTTTTAATATGTGCTATTTATCAAAATAGTGTAACACTTGGTCTCTGCGCTCAAGGATAGCATTAAAATAAGCGGGCTTTAAAAAATCAGCACCACGCGCACAGGAGAATATCTTTTTCAGAACTATTAAATCAAGCGTTTCCAACTTCTTCCTCGTAGCATCAGGGAGAAACTGTGCAAAAGAAATGAATTCCTTGTTTCCAGCGTGAAACTGTCGACAAAGACTATTACGATAAATTACATATCGAATTGATCCATTGTAAAGTTTTATAGATTGATAGAAGGAGTCCGGGAAGAGATTACCAAATACCTTCTTTAACCTCTCAGGGGTTGGTTTTTCAATTATCTTTGCACTGTCAAACGGAAATGGCTTATCCCAATCGTTAGTCTTTAATGCGTCACTATACTGAACCCTAACAAAAGGTAAATCACCATATCTGACATGCTGGTGGTTATGAATACCGCTATTATCAATAGCAATTATGTAAGTTTTACCTCTATCTTTTAAAATTAAGTTATTGTGCTTCCCCGTATCCCATTGACCAAAAACAAAATAAAAGAGTTTTAAGTTTGCCACGTCTTCTGCAGAGGCTTCCTTTAAAGCAGATTCATAAACACCAGGAGCCAATGCATCTACAGAAGTCTCAACAAATAATTGTAGAGACCCTTTCATTCCCTTTATTTTCCTCATGACAGTTGGTGGTACGTTTGGAAACCCTAAAAAGACCGATGCTTGATATGCTGCAACTTCCCCATAAGCATCTCCCATATCGTCATCTGGAAAAGCTTTAAAAACTGCTTTCAATCCATTGTCAAGTTCAACAAAAAAGACCTTTCCTTCAAATTCTATATTCTTCCCATGAGATTTAAGGTATTCCTTCATGGGTTTTAGAGAGAGTACTCTACCATGCTTTAATAGTCTTGCAAGCTCTGGATTTTTCCAGTTTTCTGGATGAGTATTCACATTTGCAAAAACCGAGTTGATTAAAAGAAAAAAGACTGCAGTCAAAAAACCTTGAACTTTCACAAAACTCTCCTTTTATTTAGAAGAAACCAACTTTTTTAGGATTAATAAAAGATTTCATCTCTTCACAAACTTTTTCAAAAGATGGTCCTTCAAAATTTACTTTCCTCCCTTATAAGCGTAGACAATTTGCACAGGATCTCTATGAGGTCTATACTTTCCACTATCTTTAGGTCTACTTGTCCAGCCAAGCTTCCAATTTAGCATCAACACCTTTAAATTTATGGCCTTTGTCTTTATATTCCCAATAAGTTACAGGATGACCAAGAGACTTGAGTTTTTCAAGCATGTTTTTCCCAGAAGCGGAGCTAACGCGGATATCTCGTCCAGCCTGTATAATCAAAATTGGTAAATCCTTGCGAAGCTTATGTACGTGTTCTATTGGGTTACGCAATTTGATCCACGCTTCTTTGTTGGACCGAGTCAGACGAAAATCCGTATGAAAAAGAGAAACCATGTCAGGGCGTGTCTTGAAAAATTCTCTCATATCTAAGATTCCCACAACAGAAACGGCTTTTTTGACATGTTTTTGTAACCATGGAGATCGAGTAAGTGCGAGCAACATCTCCATAGCACCACGGCTCAAACCAATCATATAAATATCTCGGTCTTGAAGAATACCGTCCTTTATCTTGGATCGAAGCTTAGGAATGAATTTCACAAGGTTGATAACATCATTAACATCATCCCCCCCAAATTCATCTCTCCCGGGATTAATGCTGTCCCGAAGCGTTGTTTCAATGTAAGTATGATTCCCCATGATACGATTCGCAGTTCCTGGACGTGGCAAGCTGAAGATTCGGTTGCCGCCACGAATAATAAAAATTGTCTTTGGGTCTTTAGCGTTGGGAATGAAGCTCACATAACCCAAAATCTTCAACTCATCACTGGGATAAGTAAAAATAAAAAAACGACGACCTGTTTTTAAAATTTCTTCTTTCACTTTAGGATGCTGAAGGTAGTAGTCATCAGCTAACATACGATCAGTGATTTCCAGAAAATCATTTCCCTCAGGCATCTCATATAAACTGGCTATTTTGACTTCTTCTTTTTCGTGTACGATCCGCTCAAGGTACCGCTGAGAATCTTGATGTTGCTCTTGAGTGAGTATAAAGTTGCTTTCAGGTTGAGAAACAGCCAAACAACCTTTAAACGTATATGTTACTGCAAACAAGGCAGAGAGTATTTTAAGCTTATGCATTTTCCGATAGCTCTTTATAAAGATTGATTCGCGATAGACATGCAATATGCAAAAAAACCCTAACATTTATTTTGGAAGACAGGAATCACATTTCTTCGCTTCTCGTAATCCATCTTCTTTATTAAAGAAAATTTAAATAAGACGCTTAGGAATTAAGCTGACGGGAGATATGCTTTTTCCAAAGAGGTCGATTAGCGTTAATGATGCTCTTTACGCTTAGATGGTGTTGCCACACTTATAGGAAATTTTAATCATTCTGGTATATTAGGATCTACGATTAGATCTTACCCTCAATTTATTAAACCGTTATACGGTCTGTCTTCCCGAACTTGTTTAGGGATCTCATTGATTAATTGATGCTGACTCTGAAGAAGCTACGTAGCCAAATAAATTCAACATGCAGTTTTTTATAAGTCTTTTTATCCAATCCTACTTTTTCCGGTATCTTGTTCTCTTCTTAAAAACTCCTACTATTATTAAATATTACTTAGGGAAAATCCATGGGATACAATTATCCTCGCTGTTATCCTCGTGCTTCTTGCTCTTCTTTTATTTACCGTAAAATAGCAAACAATAGAAAAAAGTTAGTAGAATAACGATAGTTAAAACGCAACTCAGATTTTTTGAATAGCCATATTTACTAGATTATTACATCCTCTTTGGCCGCAAAAATTGAAAATCACACTCAACAAACCTTACCTTGCATCAGGACGACGGTAGCCAGTAGTAGCTGCGTGGGTAGTAGCAGCTGCATGGGTAGTAGAAAATCGAGGACATTTAGATGTACATTGGTTATAGGATTCGTAGCATTGTGAAGTTCTGGAAGATGATCTAGCAGTAGCGCGGACGGGAATCCCATTTTGACACCGATATAATGCACTGGTGAGCTCATTTATCCACTCGTTTTTTTCACATACCTGTTGCTCTAAATCACAGGTATACAAACAGCTAGCAGACACTGGTATTATATCCACACAACAAAACCCCACCATAAAAGTTAACGCTATACATTTCTTAAGCATAATAATACCCCCCATAGTCAATTTTTCTATATTTTAACTTATTTATGACAAAGGAAAGAGAAGAATTATCCCCTGGCCTTCTTTAAAAGAAATATACTTTGTACTACTTAATTTAACAATACCCAAAAGCAGAAATGCTTCAAGCTCCCCCAACCTTAATCTCTTAAGCAAGAAGCATAGCTACGGTCTTGCTCTCTTCCTAAAAAAGTTTTAAAATATATTTTAATTTTAAGAAAAAAATTATGGAATTTTTTGCAATTATCCTCGCTGTTATACTCGTGCTTCTGCCCTTTCTGTGTTTACCGTTAAACAGCAAACAATAGAAAAAATAAATAGAGCTTGTTAGCTATTCCAGCCTATTAGGCTAAACATTTCTCTTAAAAATATTCTTGGATCTTTGTAAGGAATTACAGCCCCCTGCGAAGGATTAACTAAACTAAAAAGATCTGTCATATTTCCACGATCTATCCCTCTAAGCATATTTGCCACCTCTGGTACTATCCTTAAAAGACCCCATCCTTTGTATTCCCGTAATAAAGCTGTAAATTCCGGAAACATCTGTTCTCCTCTTACAAACTCTATATCTGTATAAGCGGCATCCATAAAATCAGGAGGAACAGTAGCCCGACCTCCTTGCAAATGTTCAGCTAAAAATGTCTCTACAAGACATGCCGCTGCTATTGCATTTCCAGGCTTTATTACCCCATGTCCTTCGCTTTTAAACGCGACATACGTATGAGGACGTCCGGTCGCTCTGGAAAACTCGTCAGAATGATATCTTGGCACTCTTATATCCTGCGCCCCATGCATTACTAAAAGA
Organism: uncultured Alphaproteobacteria bacterium; assembly: GCA_964442815.1. Taxonomy (GTDB): domain Bacteria; phylum Pseudomonadota; class Alphaproteobacteria; order 16-39-46; family 16-39-46; genus CAYUAL01. The sequence continues at coordinate 5,240 of CAYUAL010000009.1, forward strand.
GGCATATGCAAATTATCAGCGAAAGTTAAAGGAGAATGATATCTTAATCTTTCTCTTACGTCTTCCGAAAGTTGGCCATCAAGAGTAATGGAAGGTGCCACTAAACGATTCGAAGACAAAGATCCGCTACCAAACTCTCTTCTAGAATCATCAAGCGACGATTCCACAGAGGAAACTGGGCATATAGCAATGGCACATCTAAATCCGTTAAAATCTCCCATATGGAACCGCTCTCCTACCGTTGCAGCCAGAAGCGCTGCGTACCCTCCATAACTCTCTCCTCTAATAGCAATATTTTTAGGATCTATAAGTCCATCTTGAATTAACGCATCCGCAACTCTTGATAAATCGAGTTGCATTTCTTGCCCCCATTGTCCAATACCTGCTTCAAAAAGAGCAAGATTTGATGTGGATCCTCTATAGTCTACTTGAACAACAAGATATCCCTGTTCTATTAAGTGCACAATATTTGCATCAAACCGAAGTTCATCATGCGCATTAGGCCCCCCATGAACACAAAAGACAGCTGGATAAGGCCTACTCCCCCTTCTTGGATAAGTTACGATATAAGGAATTTTTAAAGAACTTTCTGCAACTTGGACAGAATCCCCTAGTCCTCCTCTACTTACATGGAGAAATTTATACTCTTTAAGTGGAAATTGTAATTGCCACAATATTTCTCTTTTTTGTCTTTTTTCATCAATAAAACGAAGTTGTCGAGATTCGAGATTATAAAAACCTAACAATGGAGGCTCTGTTTGAAAGATTAAAGTGAAGCTCCAAGGATACTTTGAAGAAGCAAAAAGATTATCTATATAAAATTCTCGTTGCCCTAATGCTATTCTTAATTGATCATGTAAATCCTTATATATATAGTTAAAAAGACTATTGCCTGTCCAATATGTTCTGCCTGCTTTTACATAAGAATAATAACCCAAGGTCTCATCGTAAGGATCAAAAGAGCTCATAGGATAGTATGTTGCACCTCCTTCTTTTTTTAAGGAAGAGCTTGGCATAGCCCTATTGACTCGGAGATCTATAGGCTCAATTGATATAGAATCTTGTTCATTACTTATATAATAAAGTCTATCTTCATTTTCGTTATAAATAAAATTAGGAGAAAATATGGATTTGTCATCTGCTGTCCTAAATAAAGACCATCTCTCAGAAGCTTTTATCCAATATTCTATTTCTCCATTTCCTAAATTTTTACACCCTGCAATTACCCTTCCATTTACATCAATAATAAAAGAGTCAAGATTCTTCCTTTCAACACACCTTGAAGCTTGTGTTGAAACAGAATATTCAAGTAAAATACGATTTTTCCCTTCAAGATCTAATGTTCCTGACCAAAGGATGTATTTATAATCCCCTGCTGAGGAATAGAGATTATGCTCTTTTTCATATCTAGGAAAATAAACACCCTCTCCACAAAGAGCACATACTTGATCTCCATCAAAATAATAAATACCTTGTTTATATGAGTTAAGAGACGTATGTGTAAAAATACATCCTTCATCTCCAATAAATGTATCTATCTCTAAGGAGCCTTCGGGAAAATGTTTTCGTAAACTCTGTAGTTGTTTGTTAGCTACAACATCAGAATCTAAAAATAAAAATTCCCTAGAAACCATGGCTTTAGCATCGAAAACCGCCAATCCAAGAATACATATACTTAAAAGAAATCGTATATAATACATTATAATATATCTCTCTCGACAATAGGGTTTCTTATAGCAAAGCTCTATTCTAAAAATCTATCTAATTATTCTTTAGCCATTTCTTTCTGGTATCTTGTTCTCCTCTCAAAAAAAACTTATCATCAGAAACATATATAGGAAAAAACCCATGGAATTTTTTGTAATTATCCTTGCTGTTATCCTCGTGCTTCTTGCGCTTTCTGTTTTCACTGTTAAGCAGCAAACAGCAGCCATTATTGAAGTATTCGGAAAGTTTTATAAAGTAAAAGAGTCAGGCATACGTCTGAAATTTCCTGCCCCTATCGCAACCATAGCTGGGCGCATGAGTTTACGCCTTCAAGAGATCAATGCAGAAGTAGAAGTCAAAACGCTCGATAACGTCTTCGTAGTGATTCCCGTTTCTTTGCAGTTTCGCATTATACCAGAGCGGGTAAAAGATGCTTTTTATACCTTATCAAATCCGGAACATCAGATCCAAAGTTTCGTTCTTAATGTGATTCGCACCATCGCTTCCAGCATGACTTTAGAACACTTATATACCGAGAAATCGCGCATTGCGGAAGAAGTATCCCATGAGCTAAAAGATCGTCAGCAGGATTTGGCTATATGGTGGAAGCTGTCCTTGTAGATCAACCGGCTCCTCCTCAAGAAGTTCAAGATGCTTTCAACCGTGTTATTGCCGCCCAACGAGAGCAGGAAGCTGCTAAAATGGAAGGCGAAGCCACCCGTATTCGGATGGTTGCCGCTGCAGAAGCTGAAAAGCAAAGTAAGTTCTTGCAAGGGGAAGGTATTGCCCTCCAACGACAAGCCATTGCCGAAGGCTTTAAAGAGGCAGTTCAAACTCTTAAAGATTCTATGCCTCAAATGGATGAGTCTATGATAGTAGCTACTCTTTTAGCTACCAATCAATTTGATACCATACGAGATGCCGCAAGCAAACCGAGTTCTCTTATCCTCATGCCTTATACAGCCGAAGGGGCCGTAGGAGATATTGCCCGCGTGGCAGCTGCCATTCGCGCTTTTTCCCAGGATAAGAAAACTTCCTAAGCTTCCTCTTATTCGCATATGTTATTTTTTCAAATTGATTACCTTAATCTCTCTAACTGATTAGAAATGCGATAACTGGTGCTTCTGCCTCTTCCAGGATTTTGAATAAAGATACCCCGGGTTTTTAAATCTTGAATATCTCTTAAAGCTGTGTCGTTAGAGCATTTTGCCAGTTTAGCATATTTAGATGTGTTCATATGCCCCTTAAAGGTACTTTCTAGCATACGGTTAATAATAAGACGCTGCCGCTCGTTAACTGGATTTTGGTTGATTTTATCCCATAGCTGCGCTTTGAATAAAACGCCTTCTAACATTTGCTCAGCATTAGATATCGCTTGTCCAAGGGAGACCAAAAACCATTCAAGCCAAGATGTAATATCTAGTGTACCCCGTTGTTGTCTTTCCAATTGAAGGTAATATTCCTCTCGCTCAGATTCAATTTGCGTAGAGAGACTGTAAAAACGATTTGATGTGCCATCAGCTCGCGCCAGCCCCATATCAGCAATTGCTCTAGCAATACGACCATTACCGTCCTCAAAAGGATGAATTGTTACAAACCAAAGATGAGCAATACCTGCTTTGAGTACGGGATCAGTATTGCTTTGCCCCTCAAACCACTTCAAAAAAGCTTCCATTTCAGTTTCAAGTTTTTCAGCACTTGGGGCTTCATAATGTATTCTTTCGTGGCCTATTGGCCCTGAAACAACTTGCATAGGTCCAGAATCTAAGGCGCGCCATTCACCAACAGTAATTCTGTTCATTCCACTACGCCTCGTTGGAAATAAGGAAGCATGCCAGTCAAAAAGTCGTTCTTTAGTAAGTGGCTTTAAAAAATTTTGTGTTGCATCCAGCATCATCTCAACAATGCCTTCAACATGACGACTGGTAGGGATAAGTCCTGCAATAGGAATTCCTAAACGGCACGCAATAGAGGAGCGTACTTCTTCAGACTTTAGATTTTCTCCCTCAATTGCCGAAGACTTGACTACGTCGCTGGTAAGGGTATTTAAGGTTGCTTCGCGCTTGAGTTGAAACCCAAGCCTCTCCATTTGGCCAAGTAGCCACCCTTGACGATAACGCACATCGGCTAGTTTATCAGTCAAGCTTTCAGCGTTCCAAGTAAAATTGGGCCAGCTAGGATGTTCGTATATCCACATATTTATCACCGCATTATTTACGGTAATTATACTTGCTATTCACCGCAATGACAAGATTAATCTCCGCATATTATGCGGTAAATATCTTTCTTTCTTAAAGCTATGCCTGATGTTCTTTTTCGAATATATCAATAAAGTCTTTAATAACCCCTAAACCTTTATTCCACAATTTTGGACCTTCTAGGTCTAAGCCAAAAGGAACTAGCAATTCAGAAGCTGTTCACACTCTTAAAGACTCCATGCCGCAAATGGACGAGTCTATGATAGTGGCCACTCTTTTAGCTACCAATCAATTTGATACCATTCGAGATGCAGCCAGCAAGCCTAGTTCTCTAATTCTTATGCCTTATACCGCCGAAGGCGCTGTAGGCGATATTGCCCGCGTGGCAGCTGCCATTCGCACTTTTTCCCAGGATAAGAAAACTTCCTAAGCTTCCTCTTACTCGCATATATTATTTTTTCAAATTGATTACCTTAATCTCTCTAACTGATTAGAAATGCGATAACTGGTGCTTCTGCCTCTTCCAGGATTTTGAATAAAGATACCCCGGGTTTTTAAATCTTGAATATCTCTTAAAGCTGTGTCGTTAGAGCATTTTGCCAGTTTAGCATATTTAGATGTGTTCATATGCCCCTTAAAGGTACTTTCTAGCATACGGTTAATAATAAGACGCTGCCGCTCGTTAACTGGATTTTGGTTGATTTTATCCCATAGCTGCGCTTTGAATAAAACGCCTTCTAACATTTGCTCAGCATTAGATATCGCTTGTCCAAGGGAGACCAAAAACCATTCAAGCCAAGATGTAATATCTAGTGTACCCCGTTGTTGTCTTTCCAATTGAAGGTAATATTCCTCTCGCTCAGATTCAATTTGCGTAGAGAGACTGTAAAAACGATTTGATGTGCCATCAGCTCGCGCCAGCCCCATATCAGCAATTGCTCTAGCAATACGACCATTACCGTCCTCAAAAGGATGAATTGTTACAAACCAAAGATGAGCAATACCTGCTTTGAGTACGGGATCAGTATTGCTTTGCCCCTCAAACCACTTCAAAAAAGCTTCCATTTCAGTTTCAAGTTTTTCAGCACTTGGGGCTTCATAATGTATTCTTTCGTGGCCTATTGGCCCTGAAACAACTTGCATAGGTCCAGAATCTAAGGCGCGCCATTCACCAACAGTAATTCTGTTCATTCCACTACGCCTCGTTGGAAATAAGGAAGCATGCCAGTCAAAAAGTCGTTCTTTAGTAAGTGGCTTTAAAAAATTTTGTGTTGCATCCAGCATCATCTCAACAATGCCTTCAACATGACGACTGGTAGGGATAAGTCCTGCAATAGGAATTCCTAAACGGCACGCAATAGAGGAGCGTACTTCTTCAGACTTTAGATTTTCTCCCTCAATTGCCGAAGACTTGACTACGTCGCTGGTAAGGGTATTTAAGGTTGCTTCGCGCTTGAGTTGAAACCCAAGCCTCTCCATTTGGCCAAGTAGCCACCCTTGACGATAACGCACATCGGCTAGTTTATCAGTCAAGCTTTCAGCGTTCCAAGTAAAATTGGGCCAGCTAGGATGTTCGTATATCCACATATTTATCACCGCATTATTTACGGTAATTATACTTGCTATTCACCGCAATGACAAGATTAATCTCCGCATATTATGCGGTAAATATCTTTCTTTCTTAAAGCTATGCCTGATGTTCTTTTTCGAATATATCAATAAAGTCTTTAATAACCCCTAAACCTTTATTCCACAATTTTGGACCTTCTAGGTCTAAGCCAAAAGGAACTAGCAATTCAGAAGCTGTTCACACTCTTAAAGACTCTATGCCTCAAATAGACGAATCTATGATTGTTGCTACGCTTTTAGCTACCAATCAATTTGATACCATTCGAGATGCTGCAAGCAAACCTAGTTCCCTTATCCTCATACCTTACACCGCTGAAGGGGCCGTAGGAGATATTGCCCGCGTGGCAGCTGCCATTCGCACTTTTTCCCAGGATAAATAGGCTCCTCTTTCTTCATTTATTTTTTGGTACCATATAATGAAAAATAACCTTAGTTAGGCGTGTTTCTCAATCTTTCTACAAGATTTTCTGCATCACCGGATCTAACATAAGAAACCGCATATTGCTGTTTCTGGGGCATTTTAAAAATTAAGTAATCAGGCTTATCTTTTACTCCATGATAAACAACAGTTGTAGATTCGCCTTTATGAATATTTTTAGACCATTGAGCATGCACGCCTGAATCATCTACCCACCAATTCCCTTCTTCCACACGTCCATCTGCCATAAGAAGAATAACAGTATGACCTGGAGTAAAATACATAGAGTAGGGAACCTTTTTACATGTTAACGCATAGACAGTATGCCTTTCAAGGCGGGATCGAATATCTGCTTCAGTGAGAGATTCATCTACCAAAGCCGGAATATCTGTATCACTAAACCACTCCAACTCTGCCGACGGAAAATTATGAAATGTTCTTAAATCTTTACCTTCTAAAAGCCTCTTTCCTCCTGGAACAAGGTCTGCTCTTTTATAAGCTCTAAGCTCTGCAATGTAATCTGCAGCATGGGCGACCTCTTTGGATAACGCCATAAGACCAAACACCCCTAAAACGCAATAACTTATTGTTTTCTTTAACATATTTTCCCCTATTTGTATCTCTCAGCTCTTATTACTTAAAAACTAATCTATGTTAGGTGCAATGCTATTTACAGTCAAACCCCTTTTTTCCCTCAATTTCACCATATTCAGCAGAAGAAAAAGAATGAAGAAAACTGGCCTCAACAGAGGTAGGATAAGAACCATAAGGTATACCAGATTCATTCCTTACATTATAGATACAAACACCTTGTAGGGGAGGAACTCCGACTCCACCTTCTAATATGTCTGTGACTATAGGTCTTCCCTCAGAGGGAGTATTTGCAGCTACAGACCAAATAATGGGATGCCCATCGATTTTAGTATGAATCTCAGCCTTTTGATAATATACAAAGCCACTATATGGCGGATAAGCTGTAGTATATAACCGTAAAACTTCTTCAAACATATTAATAAGCTCTTCGATAAGTTCTAGACCCTTGTTCCAGAACTTTGGATCTTCGGGGCATAACCCAAAAGGTGCTGTAACCGATATTGCCCGCATAGCTGCCGCCATCCGTACTTTTTTCAAGAAAAAGGCACCAAAGAATAAAAAATAAGGCTTGGTTCAAGCATATAGTTTTATTGGTTTTTTTCTTTGACGACATAGCTTAATAAAAAAAGGCCCTCTAAAGGGCCTTTCTATATTAAAAATTAGTACTCTCTTATTTCTTCACTTCAATTACTTCAGCAAGATTATTTTCTGCTTCTGTAAAGATTCTCGTGCCATTAAGAGTAAAGTTTGTAACTGTAAGATCATCCCCGCGAGCAGACGTTCCAAACCTTAAGACAAGCAAATTGTCTCCCCCAGAATAAAAATCTTCCGCTCTAGGAACCTCTGCAAAAGGAAGACGCTGATTAGACGGAACGGTAGCAGGATGCCATAAATAGCCTTCCAAAGGGTAAAAACGGGTGCTTGCTATCGTGTCTACAACGAAAAAACTGTCCAACACTGGACCATTGTCTCGTAGAGAGAAAGGACCTCGAGGATAAGATGAAAAAATATCTGAGGAAGGAACAGATCGAAGCCAACCACTAGGATGATTAAATTCTTGTGGTAGAGCAGGATAAAGTGCTTTAGGCGCACCAACATAACTAGAAAAAACGCCATCTGCCGTATCCAAAAGACCTCCCTGTGTACCAACTATTTGTCTACATCCATTTGGCAATGTAAGATATAACCAAGCTGAATCTGGTCTTTCTAGTTTCCAAGGAAGGTGTCCTCTATCTCCTAGATCACGCAATAATTCGTCATAACGTCTAACATAATATCGGGTTACTTTAGGTCCAGTTTGCTGATTCACAGGAAGCTCCTGAACATACTGAAAAGAATGAGGAGCAGCATGCTCCTCACGTGAACTTTCCCCTCCATCTTCTGTCATTGCATAAGCTGTTGTAAAGCAGGCTAAAGAAGCCAAAACGCTCGTAAGTAATAATTTATATTTCATAATATATTCCTTAAAGTTTATATAAAGTTCTACATATATGCATAATATGCATATATGTAGAGGTTATATAAGCACTAAAAAAGGATAATTCAAGATAAAAAAAATAATTTTATAAACGACAAAAATTCTTTTTAAACAATAATTAAAATAAAAATATAAAATAAAACATGCACTGTATTTTGTTTTTGCATGCATAATTAGTTTTAAACTTCATTACATCATGCACCCTTGCTGCAAAGGAGAAAACCGTTGATTGACGCAGCCCATTAGGTATAAAAAATCTTATCTAAAATCTAGTAAACTCTTTAAAACTAATGCTTCCCAAAGACTTCATAATTCTCGAGTGTTGTGCAGGTATGTAGCTCCGTTCGGTCAAGGCATAAAGTTCCTTGCAAATGATCTATCTCATGTTGTAAAATTCTTGCATACCATCCTCGAGCTTGAATAGTAGTAAGCTCAGCTTTCTCATTAAGACATCCCACTTTTATTTCTAAGGCACGAGGAACAATCCCAAAAATATAAGGAACACTTAGGCATCTTTCATAAAATTCTTTAGTATCTTCTCCCTTATATATAATTTTGGGGTTAATAATAACATGAAAAGGAACTGGCTTACGTTCGCGTTCTCTAATTTGATCTGGAGAAAGCATCGAAATATAATATTCTTCCTTATCTTCTATGGTAATAATTTGTAAACTCCTACCAATTTGTGGGGCTGCAAGGCCCACTCCTGGAGCAGAATGCATTATATCTTTCATTTGATGGATTAAAGCTTGAATCTCAGAACTAAGAATTTCTTCCTTAGAAAGTTCCCGTGCTACCTTACGTAGAACAGGGTCACCTATCTGTACTAATTTATGGCTCATATATTGTCCTCAAATGTATCTATAAACTCTTCGATAAGCTCCAGGCCTTTATTCCAGAATTTGGGATCTTCAGGATCGAGCCCAAAAGGCGCTAGTAACTCCGCCGCTGTTTTTGTTCCTCCAGCTTTTAGGAATTCAATATATTTTTCTTCAAAGCCTTCTGGTTTCTCTTCATAAACACGATACAATGCATTCACAAGACAATCGCCAAACGCATAGGCATACACATAAAAAGGCGAATGGATAAAGTGCGAAATATACGCCCAATAGGCTGCATAGCTTGCATCAAAAGTAAAAGCATCCCCTAGAGCCTCTTGCTGCGTTTGAAACCATATGTTGGCAAAATCATCCCACTCTAACTCTTGCGTTTTCCGCTTCTCATGGACTAGTTTTTCAAAACGATAAAAAGCAATTTGCCGCACGACAGTAGTCAACATATCTTCTATTTTCTGAGCCAATAGTATTTGCCGCTCTTGTTTAGAAGAAGCCTGTTTTAAGAGAGATTGAAATGTCAGCATCTCTCCAAAAACACTAGCGGTTTCTGCCAACGTCAAAGGCGTATCGGAAAGAAGCATGCCTTGCGGCGCGGCTAAAATTTGGTGGATCCCGTGACCTAATTCATGGGCGAGAGTAGATACATCTCGTATTTTTCCATAAAAATTTAAAAGAATATACGGATGCACGGAAGGAACAATTGGGTGCGAATAAGCTCCGCTGTCTTTTCCCTTATAAGGGGGTACATCAATCCAGTTATGGGTAAAAAACTTCTCCCCTATTTCAGTCATACGAGGAGAAAAAGCCTGATAGGCCGCACGCACGATTTTCTTCGCTTCCTCCCATGAGTACTGTTTCTCTCCTTTTTCCCCAAAAATAGGTGCATTGCGATCCCAATACTCTAGTTTTTCCTTATTAAGAAGCTTTGCCTTCAATTTATAATAACGATGAGAAAGTGCGCCATATTTAGAAATAACAGCTTGCTCTAATGCATCCACCATCTTTCCAGAAACCTGATTAGCCAAATGACGACTATCCCACGGAGAAGAGAAACTGCGCCAAGAGTCCTCAATAGATTTTTCCTTCATAAGCGTGTTGTATGTAAGAGCAAAAAGATTTTTTTTACCTTCTAAACTCTGCGAAAACGCAACTGCAGCTTCCTTACGCACTTTTTCTTCAGGATGAGAGAGACGCTCAATCACATCGCTAACAGAGAATTTTTCGTCTTTAATAGGAATAACAAGATGGCCTAACGTCTCATCATAAAGGCGTATCCAACTTTGGACGGCCGGGATAGACAATGCATGGAAAGCTTTTTCAACATCTTCAGACAATTCATGCTTCTTAAACAGCCGTACTTTCTGGATCCAAGGAGCGTACCTTTTTGCCTTTCCTGTAAGCTTTTCTTGAAGAGTATCTTCTTCAAGCTCGTTAATTTCCAGAGAAAAGAAGAGAAGATGGGTAAACGCATCTGTAATTTTTTCTTCTATTTCTTGATAAAACTTTGTGACAGTTGGATCTTGTGTATGCGTTGAAAATAATAAGTAGGCATAGCCTTGAAGCTTCCCAGCTGTCTCTTGAATATTTTCGTACTCTTCGATAGCTTTATCAAAAGAAGTGGCATCCAGATTTTTTATCTTCCCCTTATAGGCCTTTTCAAAAGCAATTGTTCTTTCTTTTAAGCCTTCTAAGTCCTTCTTTAGACTAGGATCTTCTGGGTTTTTATAAAGATCTTGTAAATTCCACTTGGGTAAAGATGTTGCTGCTTCTTTTTCCATTTTTTGGCTTCTTTCTTCTTTTCCTTCTCGCTCAGGAGTAGTATATTGTTATGTTATCCATATATGTTAAGGATGCTATATATTCAAGAAAGCTATAAACGTGCTTAAACGTATTTTTTATATCTTCTCAAAACCCCTAACACAAAGTAAAGAGCTTTCTTCGCGATTTGAAACTTTAATCAAAGATATACAAAATACTGAAAAGCGCCTATCACTACAAACATATAAACTTTCTCATATCGTAGAAACGTATTACCCAAAACTATTAAATCTAAAGATAAATAAACAAGAAAAGCTTATATTTATTAATAAATATGAAGCTCGCATTCGAGAAATTCTGGATCATCTTTCTCTGGAAACATATGAATTAGGTCTCAAATTGGCTGAGATTCCAAAATATATCAAGGAAGAGGGATCTTCTTTTGAAAAAGCACAAGCATTAGAAACCTCTATTCTCGGTAATTTTAGGAGCATAGCCTATCAAGTAGAAAACTTTAAATAACCTTATAAATGTATGCCCATTAAAAGTATTTATCTTACGATTGATGATTCTCCTTCCAAAACAATGGGGAGAAAACTGGAATTTTTATCAAAACATAAAATTCCTGCTGTTTTCTTTTGTCGTGGTGAATTTATTCCTCTATATAAAAACTACGTGGTTACTGCCATTCAGCAAAATTATTTAATAGGAAATCATTCGTATACGCATCCTTATTTTTCTCATCTTCCCTTAACCCAATGTATTGATGAAATTCTCGAGACAGAAAATCTCATTGAGGAATGTTATCAAGACGCGGGCAAACATAGACCTTGCAAAGTCATTCGTTTACCTTTTGGAGATCGTGGAGCCGGAGAACATGCGAAGAAAGCTACTTCAGATGAAGATAAAGACAAGGTAGAAAAAATACAGATATTTCTCAAAGGCTTAGATTTTATACCACTTAAATGCTCTCCTATAAAATCTAGTAAATTCGTAGATACCTATTGGGATTGGGATGCAAAAGATTATAAAGCAAGATTCATTCAGGATTCAGAAAAGTATTTAAACGAGCTAAAAAAATTCTGGGATCATGCACAGCAAGAGACATATACTCTTTTGATTCATGATTTTGATAATAATCATCATTTGTTTGAAATGACATTAGATTTTTTGTTACGTAAGAGAGTTACATTTCTGCCTTTTCATTAAGGGAAAGCCGAGATAGAAATAAGATAATAATGTCATTCCGCGGCTTGACCACGGAATCCAGGATAAATAACTTGAACTCTTTAGAGCTCTCATAATATTGCTCTAGAAAATCATAGATCATGTTTGTACCCCTGGATCCCGCGATCAAGTCGCGGGATGACAATCAAAAAATAACTTACAACGAAGAGTTATATGATCTACGATCCCACGCTTAAAAATATCCAGATACTATCTTCTCTTTTAAGTCACGGAGAAGTTGTCGTTTTTCCAACCGAAACCGTCTATGGATTAGGAGCCAATGCAACCTTAGACCAAGCTGTCGCACGAATTTTTGCTTTAAAAAGCCGTCCATCTTTTAATCCTCTTATTGTGCACTGTTCTTCTTTAGAGCGAGCACAAGAGTATGGTATTTTTAATCCATTAGCACTCCGATTAGCACGACAGTTTTGGCCAGGACCTCTTACCCTTATTGTAGGAAAAACCAAAGATTGTAAGATTTCTCCTCTTGTTACAGCTGGCCTTTCTACAGTAGCTCTACGTATTCCTGATCATCCTATAGCTCTAGATTTATTGAGGACTCTCCCCTTTCCTCTAGCCGCGCCAAGTGCCAATATATCAGGGCGCCTGTCCCCTACGACTGCGCAGCATGTAGCATCTATGTTTGGATCAGATTTGCGTATATTAGATGGGGGCCCTTGTCAGCATGGGTTGGAATCCACCATCATCGAAGTATCAACCGATACACCTTATCTTTTACGTTTAGGATCTTTACCAAAAGAATCTTTAGAAAAGACCTTAGGGCAACCATTAACTCTAAAAACCAAAGTAAAAGAAGGTGAAGCCCCCCTTTCTCCCGGGCAGCTTTTACGACACTACGCACCACTACATCCTGTAAGAATTAATGTGACTGAAGTCTATCCACAGGAAGCTCTCCTTGCCTTTGGCCCGACTGGTTCTAAAGGGGCACCTTACGTTACCTTGAATATTAGTCCTACCGGCAGCTTAGAAGAAGCAGCCCATAATTTTTATGCTATGTTACATGCCTTGGATGAGATTAAAGATATTTCAAGCATTGCAATTCAGCCTATTCCTCAAGCAGGATTAGGAATAGCCTTGAATGATCGTTTACAGCGGATTCAAACTTCCTAATTTTGTAAAATAATCTTTACAATTTATTTAAGACAGCTATGCTAGCTCATAGAATAATAAAAAAGAAGGAGATTATCCATGCTTTATAAAAGCCTTATTTTAACAGTTTCTGCTTTTGTAATCTCTTCAATTTTTGCCATAGAAAGCCAAGCTGTTGTTAAAACTTTAGACGGTAGATCTTACGAAGAACAGAAATTAGTCCAAGATTTAACCCTAGCAACACCAACATTAGAAACCACCGTAACAGATAGAGTAAAGCTTTCAGATCCTACCGATCGTGTAAACGCTGCTTCAGGGCCTGCTCAATACTTGCTTGTCACCGCTACTAAGCATCCAATGAGCATAGGAGATTACTATAACTCAATAAGTGTACAAACTCGGCAAAAATCTTTTGATAATCAAAACCTAAGAGAGAGCATTATTCCTATAGTAACAGCACAGGTTACTACCTCTAGACCTTTAACCGACGATGAAATAACCTCTCTTAAACCTACAGCTCATCACATAGTAAGAAACGGTAACTCTCTTACAATTCTTCATGGAACAAGAAATTCTATAAAACATCTTATGAATCTAGATCCCACGGCTACAGTGCATCATGCTTTTAGCTGTTGCGTACCAGCGCCTGTTTTTTTTCATAAATAAAAAAGACCTACAGCCTAAAATCTTCTCCAAGATATACTCGTTGTACTTCCGCATGGGTAACAATATGGGAAGGTTCTCCTTCCGCGATAATTTGGCCGTCGTTAACAATGTACGCCCGATCAATACTATCTAGTGTATCTCGCACGTTATGATCAGTAATCAGGACCCCAATCCCTCTATCTTTAAGATGAGCGACTAATTCTCGAATTTCCCGAACAGCAATAGGATCTATGCCAGCTAAAGGTTCATCCAGCAAGATATATTGAGGATCAGCAGCCAATGCACGTGCTATTTCTACACGACGCCGCTCTCCGCCAGATAAAGAAAGAGCTTCAGCACGTCGAAGATGCGTCAGAGAAAATGTTGCTAAAAGTTCTTCTAGTTTCTTCTCTCGGCTTTCCTTATCTGATTCTACTATTTCAAGAACAGCCTGGATATTTTGCTCGACCGTCAACCCTCTAAAAATAGAGGCTTCTTGAGGAAGATATCCAATCCCAAATCGCGCCCGTTCATACATTGGGAAAGGCGTTATATCATAGCCATCTAAATAGATATTACCATAATCAGGCTTAATAAGCCCCATAATCATATAAAAGGTAGTTGTTTTTCCGGCACCATTAGGGCCTAACAGGCCTACCGCTTCTCCCCGCTGCACGTGAAAACTAACATCTCGAACAACTGGTCTATTACCATACTTCTTACCAATTTGCTTAATCACAAGTCCTTCTTGCATTTAAGATTCCTTATTTATCTTGCTTTTTCTTAGAATATAAAAGAGCACGGATCCTTCCTTCCTGAACTTTGGACTTGCTCTGATCCTTATATTTTTGTTTAATTTTTGGATTCTCCTGTAACATAGAGCAAGGAACAAGCTTGCTTACTTCTGTCTTCTCATCATATTGACCGCAAGGTCCTTCAAAAGTATTTCTTCCATCGCTAATTTTCACGTTTCCGTACAAATCTGCTTTACCAGCCTGCGCATTATAAAATGCTTCTTCAGACAAAGAAACATAAGTTGGTGTTTGGATAGTAACACCTCCATTGGCATAAGCCTCTTTTAACTGGAGATCAGAGCTTTCTTCTTCTATCCCTCCTTTTTTTTCTGCCCCTTTATTCTGCACATTAGAAGAATCAGTTGGCATAAAAAAAGCTTCTACAAAAGGTGCTTTCAGTACTTTACGTGGCATTACCAATTCTACATCCCCATACGCTAGTG
>CAYUAL010000010.1:0-3597 GCA_964442815.1 uncultured Alphaproteobacteria bacterium
GAAGCATTCAAGATAAAAGGTAAATACGTTAAAGCGGCTACCATGGCATTGGGGAGCACATGTCGTACCATAATAGTAAAAGAAGGAACCCCTAGAGCGCGGGCCGCACGCACATAATCGAAGTTACGTGCTCGAAGAAATTCAGCGCGCACAATTCCGACCAAAGTGGTCCATTTAAAAAAGACCATTAATCCTAAGAGCCACCAAAAGTTAGGATCTACAAGGCTAGATAGGATGATAAGGAGATATAAAATCGGAAGCCCTGACCAGACTTCTACAAACCGTTGGGCAACAATATCTATCTTACCACCAAAGTATCCTTGGATGCCTCCTGCAAAAATGCCAATAACCGCACTAGCTAATGTTAAACTTAGCCCAAAGAGAATAGAAACGCGAAAGCCATATAAAAGGCGAGCGAGAACATCACGGCCTTGATCATCTGTGCCTAGCCAATTTTCTAAGCTGGGTGGAGAAGGAGCAGGACTGGGTAAGTCATAGTTAATAGTATCGTAAGTATACGGAATAAGAGGCCAAAGCATAAAGCCACCTTCTTTTTTAATAAGATCTTGGACAAAGGGGTCTTTATAATTTGTGGCTGTTTCAAACTCTCCCCCAAAGGTTGTTTCTGGATAGGTGATTAAGACAGGAAAATAAACTTGGGTTTTATAATAAAGAAACAAAGGCTTATCATTCGCGATAAAATTAGAAAAAAGAGTCAGGAAAAAAATCCCTAAAAAAATCCAAAAGCTGTAAAATCCCCGCTTATTTTCTTTAAAGCGCCTGAGACGCATGTGAGTAAGAGGGGAAAGCGTAATCATTCTGGCTTATCCTTCTCTCTTGGAAAAATCAATGCGCGGATCCACAAAGGTATAGGTAATATCTCCGGCTAGATTCATACACAGACCAATAAGTGTATAAATATAAAGCGTACCAAACATGACAGGATAATCTCTAGAAATAGCCGCTTCAAACCCTAAAAGCCCCAGGCCATCTAAAGAAAAAATAACTTCGATAAGGAGAGAGCTTGTGAAGAAAATATGAATAAGAGCGGCCGGCATTCCAGCAATCACAATAAGCATGGCATTTCGAAAAACATGTCTGTATAAAACCTGTTTCTCAGAGCATCCTTTAGCACGTGCAGTGATAACATATTGTTTTCGAATTTCCTCCAAGAAGGAATTTTTAGTAAGAAGCGTAAGGCTTGCAAAGCCTCCAACCACCATGGCAGAAACGGGCAACACCATATGCCATAGGTAGTCTGTGATTTTTTGAGGCCAAGGTAGAGAGGACCAATTATCCGAAACAATGCCCCGTAGCGGAAAGACATCCCAGAAACTGCCTCCTGCAAATAAAATAATGAGAAGAAGGGCGAACATAAAGCTAGGAACGGCATACCCAATGACAATCACCATACTTGTAGCGATGTCAAATTTAGAGCCATCACGTACAGCTTTGGCAATGCCTAGAGGAATAGAAAGAAGATAGACGAGAAGCGTCGTCCAAAGACCCAACGAAATAGATACGGGTAGTTTTTCAACAATGATATTCCATACCGGTCGTCCTCGGAAATAGCTATCCCCAAAATCAAACGTTAGATAGTTTTTCAGCATGAGAAAGAGGCGTTCATACAAAGGCTTATCAAAGCCATATAAATGTTCTAGCTCTTTGATAAACTCAGGGTCTAAGCCACGGGCGCCTTTATACTTATCATAAAGCGATTGGTCTCCCATAATATTTGAATTATCTAAGCTCTGAGAAAGAGGATCACTTGACCATTCGCCTTCCAACCGTGCTGTAGCTGAAACAGCTGTTCCGCGAATTTTAGCGATCATTTGCTCTACAGGTCCTCCTGGAGCAAGCTGCACTATAAGATAATTCAATATCATAATTCCCAACAGGGTTGGGATAATGAGCAAAAGACGTTTAAGGATATAATTTCCCATGCAGTTGGTAAAAGCCTCTTTTAATCTTATATAGTCATTCTCGCGCTTGACGCGAGAATCTAAAAAAGATGCTCGAGTCAAGCCCGAGCATGACGATCTAAATGAGTTATACCTTACTCTATAAATTCTGTCATTATTGTAATACAGCCTTTCTTCTTCTTATGCTAAGATATATTACCTAATATCTGAAAAAGGAGAAGAATCATGAAAAATGCATTTTGTTGGGTGCAATTACAAAGCACAAATTCTGAAGAAGCAAAAAAGTTTTATACTTCTCTTTTTGATTGGAAACTCACAGAGACACCTGAAAAAGATCACCCTTATACACATATTGACACGGGAGAAGGACCTGGGGGTGGAATCATGCCTGCCGGAGAAGATTGTCCTTCTAATTGGATGCCTTATGTACAGGTTGAAGACATTGAACAGCATACTAAGAAAGCGGAACAGCTTGGCGCAAAAGTTATTATGGGGGTTACAAATATAGACGCAGGTGGACGCTTTAGTATAATCCAAGATCCTACTGGCGCTTTTATTGGGATGTACCAGGCTTAAGTTGTATATAAAAAAGAGCCCTATAAAACTAGGGCTCTTTTTTGCATGTTTCAAACTGAGTTAGTCTATTTCATCTACTAGAAAGTGTGCACTAAATACATATTTCGTTGCTTTATCATTTGTAGGTACAGATAATCCGCAGGAATACCAGTGTCCCTGCGTTCCTTCTCCGCTAGAGTATTCATGAGAAACACTGGCTTTCCCATCTATTGTTACATCCCTTCTTTGTAGAGGGGTTAAGTCTTCATAAGAGTCTCTAGAGAGCGTATATTTAAAGCCTCCAAGAGTGAGTTCATGGGGAAATGCGCTAATAGGACCATTTTTAAGTGTTTTTATATGGTTGTACAATAGTGTACATTGTTTTGAGTGCGCTTGGACTATATCTAGGGAGGTCATTACGAATCCACATACCAAAACAGATAGCAAGATAGATTTATATTTCATTTTTTTTCTCCTTCTTATTTTTTCTTAAGAGAGCATTTTATCTAGCATCCAACTAAAGTATAGCATAAGTAAGCAAATTGAGAACTAGAAAAAGAATTGATAGAGAATAGTAGAAATATTGTTCTTTTCAAACTGGATCTATTTTCTAAGAATAAACATAGGCTAAAGAGAAGGGTAAGATTTGATCTTATAGGGATAGCATTTTTATATGGCTATCCCATAGAGTGAAATTGCTGGACTTTTTTATCTTGAGTGTTTTGTTGTGCTTGAGAGCCACGCATCCCCCAAAAGACAATGATGGCTATGAGACCAGCTGCTAAGGTCCCTAAGAGCATATCGACGGAAAAGCCATAGACAAATGCTTGATCTATGGAAGACAGCAGGGAAGGGACTTGTTCCGACGGGAAGGCTTCTAGTTGCTTTGCAGAGTGTTCTACACGTGCAATTACAGCTGCAAGTTCCGTATGCTGGGTTTCAGTTAACTGTAAGGATTGGTGCGAAAGCCCTCTAAAAAGTTCTTTACGTCCAAAAAGAACCAGAAGACTGGTGGAGAAAATAATGCTGAGCGTGTTGCCTATCATCATGCCCATGGTATAGACGCCAGAAGCAACATTGAGATCTTCGCTGTAATTCAACGTGATGATGGTGTTGAGCG
>CAYUAL010000010.1:3607-6863 GCA_964442815.1 uncultured Alphaproteobacteria bacterium
GTAAATCCTTATGGGTTAATGAGTTAAGTGATAAAAATATCCCCAAAACATAGACACAATCACCCAATCGTACCATTCCTGTTCATGATTTTAAGACACGAACAGTAGCGGCAGCCGTAAAGTAAATACCGATACCCGTACCTGCAAAGAAAAGAGCAATGATTGACCAATATAGGCTAGAACTCACCGTTAAGTACGCCATGATCAGCGTACCTATGCCTGTTAAAAAGGCGGCGCAGATCATAGGAGCTTTTACCCCCAATTTGTCCACAAGTTGGCCCCCGAACGGAGATAAGAGCCCCATGGAAATAGTCATGGAAAAGAAAATAAGCCCTGTTTCATAGCTGGAATACTTCTGAACGCTTTGGAGATAAAGGCCCATCATGACCAGGACAAGAGAAAAGAGTATGGCCATTAAAAAGATAGTACTTAAGGAAACCAAAAAGAACTTATTCCGCAGTAAGGAAGAAGGAATCATTCTGAAGTGCTTTTTCCGGTCTAAAATAAAGAAAAGAGCAAGCAGGATAAATCCTACGCCTAAGGCAAGCCATAGACGATAATCAGCAAACCCCCATACTTCTATTTGATTGAGAGCGAACACCGTTGCACATAATCCTCCCGCTAGAATAAGAGAGCCTTCTAGGTCGATTTTAGGGCGGTCTCCTCCAACGGCTTTGTCATTTTTACAGAAGAAATATAAGATGGTGATGACAAGAATGCCAATTGGGATATTAACGTAGAAAATCCAGCGCCAGTTAAAGGCCTCAATGATATAACCTCCTAAGGTAGGGCCCGTTGCTAGACCAAGACCAGCAAAGGAGAGAATAATACCCATAACAAAGCCTTGTTTTTTAGGGGGAGCGCTCGTAAAGATAAGAGCCCAACAAGGAGCGGTAAAAATAGAGGCTCCTAAACCTTGAATAACACGGCCAATAATCATGGTTGTTAAGCTGTGCCCAACTCCAGCTATACAAGATCCAATAGTAAATAAAGCAAGGCCTCCAAAGAGGGTATTACGCTTCCCATATATGTCAGCAATACGTCCAGCTGGGATCACAAAAGCACCCCAGATTAAGACATATAAGCTCAACAGCCATTGCAGGTTGTTGATATCCTCATTCAGATCAATGGAAACAGGTACCAGTACTAGATTAACGGCTGTATAATCGATATTCATTAAGAATATCAACGTACCAATGGCACATATAACGAGCCATGTTGTGAAGGAAATTTTTTGTGTTTCTGGCATGGGAGCTCTCTTTTTTTATTTATGGAGGGTCATCATATTCTTCTCTAGGTACTTTCGCAAGGGGGGAGAGTAAGAACTTTATTGATCGATTGTATCAGTTTGTTCTCTAGCTGCCGATAATGCTCTGAATGCTTGTGCCAAATGAGGCCTCGAATCTATTTCTGTTCTTTTGTTGCTAATTCCAGATATAATATGCAGTATTTCGTCGGTTGTGCCGCTTATAAGAAACTCTTTTAAGCTTTGATCTGCTGATCTAAAAGAGCGCACTTTAACACCGGGTTGTCTTGAAGCACTAGAAAAAATTGCTTCTACCTTGGTACTAAGGGTTTGCATAGTAGGCTCATCAAGGGCATCACGTAGTTGTGATACGAGAAGACCTCTTACACTCGGAGGAATAGTATCTAAAACAGATTGATCAGTTGAGAGCAGTAGACTTGAAGGATACGGGACTTCTCCTTTTTTGTGAGTTTGGAAAGCCAGATAGGCTGTGGTAGGAAAAATAAAAATAATGCCGCCTTTTGGAGTCGTTACGATAGTCACACCTTCTTCATATTCTTGAATAGTATGTTGTTCTCGCATAATGAGGGAGGTGTTTCTTTTTGCAGTTAAGCCTAATGAGTCAGCTGTAGATAGTGCAATAAGAGTTGTAGGTTCATTTATAGTAGAAGAAGGTTTTGTGGCAGAAGCTGGTAGAGATATGGCTGATTCCAAAGAATTTGTATTTAAGGCTGCAGGATCTCTTTGTGCAAGAGAAGCTGCTAATAGGACAGGCTGGTCTGACGAAAGGGTGGGCTTGCTTGGGTTAGTATCTTGTTGGGATTTTAAAAAATGATTATAAAACCATACCACTCCAGCTCCAACTACTACTACTGTACCTACAACTAGAACTTTAAAAAGAATATCAGAATCGTCTGAACTTAGAGTTTCTTCTGTAGGAGTATGGAGAGAAGGGGCATGGTGTTGTGAAGGAGGACGTGTATCATCTTCTTCCTCAGGACGGTTTGCGTTAGATGGGTAAATTATAAGGTTTAAAATAAATGCCATAAGTGAAAAGGATAAAGCAGTCTTTTTAAATAGCATGGTATTGATCTTCTTCAATTTTGGTTTATTTTTGATTGATAGAGAAATTAATACAAATTTTATAGAATAATGAGAATTTATCTACTTACTTTTAAAGGAATTTTTTTAGTTTTTCTAATATTTTTTTTCAACGTGCACTATAAACTTAAAAGAAATTAAAGAAATAGGAGACTAAAGGTCATTTAATCTCCTATTTTATAGATAGTTTAAACTTAAGAATAATCTTATTGATCAGCAGTGCCTACACCATCAATTTGAGCAGAAGAGATAAGAGCTCTAAAAGCGTGAGATAAATGGGCTCTAGTTGCTATTTCACTACCCTCACTAAGGCCTGAGATAACATGTAATAAATCTGCAGTAGCACCTGTTATAAGAAATTCTTTTAAGCTGCTGTCAGGTGCTCTATAAGTACGGACTTGAACTCCATCTCGACGCATAGCTTCCATAAGAACTCTCTCAATTTGTCCGGTAAAATCTTGAAGACCATCTGATTCAAGAGCCCTGCGTGTTTCAAGTGTAAAAAGTCTTCTTACACTTGAAGGAATCTCAGGTAAAATGGAGTCAGATACAGTAAGCATTTGATTTGAAGGATAAGGAACGGATCTGGCTGCATCATATGCTTGAAAAGCTAAATAAGAGGAATTGGGAAAAACAAAAATAACACCGCGGTTAGGAGTAGTTACAACCCTAATCCCTCTTTCACACTCTTGAATAGAATGTCTGTCTACTGTTACAGGGATACTTCCACTTTTAGGAGTTAAGCCAAGAGTAGAAATTGCAGATAAGGCGACCATATGTGTGGCAGCATCAGGAGCTGGGGTAGAAACGACAGAAGCACTAATGGGAATGGAAGGAGCAGCGAGAAGAGGGGCTGTATCGTCATCTCTAGCTGCTGCCGGTGCTAGTTCTGTAGGAGCGTGAACAGCA
>CAYUAL010000010.1:6873-8066 GCA_964442815.1 uncultured Alphaproteobacteria bacterium
AACAGCAGCACTACCAGATACAGTAACAGGAGCAGCAGGAACAGTTACAACTACACTAGCATCGCCATCTGCATTTATACTGCCGCCATCTGTTGGGACAGTAGATTGACTCCTTCTAATGGGGGCACGGGAGGCATCGTCATCATCATGCTTGCCTTTGCAACAACACCACCAACATGCTAATGCTGTAGAGGAAAGAGTTAAAAGAGATACAGATAAGAGGGCAGAAGATAAAATAATTTTTTTAGATCGTAACATTCAAATATATCCTTTCATTATGTTCAAATAAGTAGCTTTCTATAAGGTATTTTAAAAAGGTCAATAGAGTTTTTGGCCTTTAAAAAATAAGTAGAATAAATAACAGTATGATCGTTTACATAAAAACTTTTAAATAACCTACTTAATTTTAATTGAGACGCAGTTGGTTCTTAGAAGGAGACTTCATTCATCTCCGGTTCTTCCATCGGGGGGGGAAACAGCACCTACACCGAAGGTCCCTTTAAGAGGGGATACAGGGGAGACTGCTCCTGGGCCGTAGACTCCAACAGGGGAAACAGCACCTACTCCGAAGGTCCCTTTAAGAGGAGATGCAGGAGAGACTGCTCCTGGACCGTAGACTCCAACGGGGGAAACAGCATCTAGTCCGAAGGTCCCTTTAAGAGGAGATGCAGGAGAAACAGCACCTAGTCCGAAGGTCCCAAGAGGAAGATGTTTTATGGGTGTTGAAGGTGAACCACCTAGTCGTTCTGTAAATTGGTTAGAATCATATAACGTTCCTGATGGAGAAGGATGCGGAGAAGCAGTTGATTTGGTTTTTCGAGAGCTTCTCCTTGGTAGTTGAGGACTGCTAGCTTGGCCAGAGGAAGCGACACTGGGAAGGGAATTTTCTTTATCAGCTCCAGCATCTTCAAGATCTTGCTTTGTATAGCTTAAAGCTCTTCTATGGGCAGCTTTACGGTCGGGTTTTGATCTTACAGGAGTTGTGGGTGCTGATTGGAGTCCTGTGCGAGGGTGGTTTGTAGAGGAATGTTCATTTACTCCGGTTCTATCCAAAGAGGCATTAGGAAGTGGAGATTGTGCAGGAGAGCTATCAACAGAGAGGGCATCAGCACCAAACTGTCCTGTGAGCGGAGGTTGCGTTGCAGGAGAAACGTCTGGAGAAACTGCGCTAGCACCAAACTGTCCTGCGAGCG
>CAYUAL010000010.1:8166-19611 GCA_964442815.1 uncultured Alphaproteobacteria bacterium
GTTGCAGGAGAAACGTCTGGAGAAACTGCGCTAGCACCAAACTGTCCTGCGAGCGGAGGTTGCTTTACAGGAGAAACCTCTGGGGAAACTGCATCAGGACCCCAGTGCCCAGCAGGCTGTGGAGAAGCAGGGCGACGTGGTGAGTTTACAGGAGAGGTCTCAGGAGAGTAGGCTGCTGTACCATAAAAACCTTCAGGTCTTGGCAAGAATGCATTATTGGTCAATAGAAAACGCTCATAGATGGGAAGGCGATAATCATTATGAGGAATAATTAAAGCATTTGAGAAACCCATATGTTCAGCTATTTTAGCAAGGGCTTCAGGATGATCACTCTCTGGATCGTATGGGAAGAGAGTACTATTTTTATCAGCAAGATCTCGTAAGAGACCCAAGTCAGCAAGCTGCTGGTCAAATGCTTGTAGGGTAGAAGGTGGGACAGTATGGCCAGTGATTTGTTCTAATACTTCCGCTGTTTCTTCATGATGGGCAGCTGCTTCTACCGTTTCTTTTTCACGTTGCTCTCTGCGCTCTTGTATAAGGCTTTCTCTCTCTTCTAGATGCTTAGCTGCAACACCCTTTAGTAGAGGGGAGCCAAGTATTCTTTTAGGAAAACGGGTACTTGAAGTTCGTCGAGACGCAGGTGCAGCAGCGTCAAGAGCTTCATCCTTGGAAGTTAATGAAGGTTCTTTAATAATACCTCTTCGAGCTTCTCTAGCGGCTTTGTGATCTTCTAGTTTTCTTTGGAGGGCTTGTTCTGCCATAATTTCTTTTATTGCACTACGTAAAGCTTCTTCCTTGAGATGTTCAGCTGTAGCATCGATCTTAGCTTCAGCGATATCACCTGCATGGGAAAGGGTGTCATTTACTAGGCCACGCATATCTTCTGTTGCTTCAACTCTATCGAGTACAGAGCCCAAAACTTGAGCAACTTCCTGCTCTCGAGAAACAGTCTCAAAAGCATTGGTCACAAGTGTTTGAGATAGCTCTTGTGCAATTTGTTGTGCGGCAGCGTCATGCGCTCTTTGTTCTTTCATCTGAGCAAATTGCTTCTGGGCTTTTTTACCCCGGAAGGCAGTTTGTAGAGTTGTGGCAGCTTTTGTTAACTCTTCTCGTCTCTTCTCAAAAGCTAGTTGTTTAGAGAGAGTATCTGGTTTTAACTGGCGTTCTAGAAGGTTTTCTGCTCGATTTTGTTCTGCGGTAGTTTGCTTATAGTGAGCCTCTAGCATTTTATCTTGCTGGTCTAGCTGGCTCTCTTGACGCTGTTGTGCAGCTGCACGTTGTTTTTCAGCCGTCTCTAGTCTTGCTTTGGCTTTGTGTTGCTCAAGAATTTCATTTCGGCGTGCATCTGCGTCAGTACGTTTTTGTTCCTGAATTTTAGCGTCTTTAAGTCTATGCTGTTCAAGAGCGTATCGAGCTTTTTCGTTATATTGTTGCTCTTCTCTAGGAGCTACCCGATCCTCTTCAAAAATAGCTAAGCCATCCATCATTTCTTCATGAGATGAGCGTGCCCTCTCTTTTTGTTTAGTTTTATGTTTTCTACCTTTTTGTTTTGCCTCGAGTGTAGGAGCATTATCTGCTTTTCTCTCAAGGATTGTAGCTTGCTGGTTTCTAAAGTGAGCTCTACGAATTTTTGATCCTTCATCGATTTCGTGTTCCTGAGCAAAGTTTTGTAGATCTTCCCGTTGTTCAGCTGCATCTGCGTTTATCGCAATAGACTGTTCTTCGTGAGGTGCGTCTGGATCCATGTTTATGCTACCTCTACTAGGTGTACCAATCTCAGCAGCATCGGGGGCTACAGGAGCAGGAAGAGAAGCACCTAAGCTCGAAGTATCTATAGGGGTTGGCTGTGCTTCTTCGCGACGTAGTGTATCTGTATCTGCATGGTTACTATCGACTTTTCTTGCATCAATATATTCAGCTTCATCAGTTCCTGAGCCTGAGGAGGGCACGAAGGAAGGAGCAGGAGTATGTGCGGCGCTTTGGAGGCCACGACGGAGCGCATCTGCGGGTAAGGATTTTGGTTTTACAGATGCTTCAAATTTGTCTGGAGAGCCCGCTTGTGAATCTAGCATCTCTCTTGCTTGAACACCAGAAGCACCTACAAGAACAGAATCTACTGTGCCGCCTGTAGCACTTGTACCTACACTGGATGCATCATCTTTCTCTTTTTCAGCGTGTGCATTACGAAGACTATCAAAAGCACCTGCTCCCAAGGTTGCGGGTTTTTGGGAACCAGCATAGCTAGCAAACATCTTTTCTGCTTCTCCTGCTCCGAAAGTTGCAGGTTTTGAGAAACCGTCATAGCTAGCAAACATACTTGCTGCAGGAGGTGTAGCGGGTGCCCCAGCTATCCAAGAAGCTCCTAGACCGGAATGTTGTTGCTCTGCACGTTGGCGGGCTTCTTGTTCACGCTGATGAGCTTCTTGTTCTTTTCGGAGTCTAGCAGCATTTCGTCTTTCTTCTACAAGTTTTGTATGGAGTGCGACTTGTTGTTTACGTTGTTCACGTTTAGCAATTAAATTACTTTCCGCCTTAGCTCTTCTTTCTTCACCGCGTTGTGCATCTTCAATTCGGCGTTGTTCAAGTCGTTCCCACTGGTAGGCGTGTTCTCTTTCAAGTGCTTCTTTTCTTGGCGTGTTTGATAAATCTGGGCCAAGCAATATGCTCATTTGCGCGGTTTCTATATCATTATGTACTTGATCAAGCTTTGCTCTCTGGTCTCTTAAAATTGCTTGGATTGTTGTAAATCTTTTACTTTCTTCTGCATCAGCTAGTATAGAACCAAAGATAATATGTCGGCGTTGAATTTGTGCGTTTTGTTGTATGCTTCCTCTTTCTTCGTCACTGGCTGCTGTTTGCATGCTCCGTGCTGTTTCTTGTTCTAAATTTTGAAGGCGGAAAGATTTTTCTTCTTCAATAGCATGAGAGCGTTCATTGTGGTCATGACGGAGAGCTTGTTCTATTTCTGTAAAAGTTGTTCGCTTTCTCTTAACATCTTCTGCTATATCAGTTAATTGGCGGAATGCTTCTTTAGGGGCTGTATTTTCATCAGACCGGATATTTTGAAGTACAGATTGGGCAGCTTTTACATTAAACTTTTCATGGACTGCATGCGTAAATGCTTGTAAGTCTACACTTTCGTCTTGTTCATGGTCGTCTTGTTGATCTGCAGAAGCGGCAGAGCCGGCATGTTCTTGTTCTAGTTGATGTTTATCTATGGCAGCCTCAGCAGCAACAGGTTCAGCATCGAATTGTGCTACGTGCTGTTCTGCACCTACTACAGGGGCTGCAACAACAGCAGCAGGCTCGTCACCATGGTGGTCTGTATCTACGGCGGCAACAACGGCAGGCTCACCTGCATGCTGTAGTGCGTCTACGGGAGCATCAACTGCAACAGGTGCGTCATAGTGTTCTTCTTCAAGTGGTGCATTTACTAGAGGAGCTACAGCAACAGCGGGCTCGCCATCGTGTTGATCTGCATGCTGTAGTGCGTCTACAGGAGCATCAGCTACAACAGGTGCGTCATGGTGTTCTTCCTCGTGGTGACCTAGAGGGACTCCAGCAACACCAGGTTCAGCATGACCTGCTTGCTGGCGAGCTAACCCAGCTACACGGCCTTTCTCTTCTAGTTGGTGCTGGCGTTCAACCTCAGCGGCTTCATATTCTGCGTTTATAGCAAGCGTATCTGCTTCCATTTGCTGGAGAAGCGCTACTTGTTGATTGCGTAGTTTTTCTTGTCTTTTTTGTTCTTTTTCTAACGCTCTTTGGGCTCTTAGAAGCTTTTGTTGTTGAGCTTCAGCATACTGTTGTTGAAGGAGGCTTCTTGTTACATCGCTAGCTTTTTTCTTGCGAACTGCAGGTTTTCTTGTTTGTTGCTGAGTAATGTCATCAGCATTTTCTTCACGCTCTAAGCGCTCTTGTACTTGACGTTCTTTATGCTTTAGCTTGCGCGCTGGTATGTCTTCTTGTCTCTTGTTAATCTTACGGCGTGTTTTACGCAGAGTTAATTGTTTCTTCGCAGAAGCTGGGAGAACTTGAAGAGTTTCCTCTCGCCCAATTTCCTCAGTATCATCTATGCCCTGATCGTCGTAGTTTCCTTCCTGGTGCTGGTGTTCATTTATGACAGCTCCAGCAACAGCGGGCTCGCCATGGTATTGATCTGCATGCTGTAGTGCGTCTACGGGAGCATCAACTGCAACAGGTGCGTCATCACGGCGTTGTGCTTCGTGCTGTTGTGCATCTACTGCACCTGCAGGCGCTCCATCTACAGCAGCAAGTACGTCATGATGTTGTTCCTCATGCTGTTGTGCATCTAGCTGACGTTGACGAGCGAGTTCTGCTTCACGAGCGCGTTGTTCATCCAGTTCACGCTGACGGGCTTCAGCTGCGAGACGCTCTTGTTCTAGCTGACGTTGACGAGCGAGTTCTGCTTCACGAGCACGTTGTTCATCCAGCTCACGCTGGCGGGCTTCAGCTGCGAGACGCTCTTGTTCTAGCTGACGTTGACGAGCGAGTTCTGCTTCACGAGCACGTTGTTCATCCAGTTCACGCTGGCGGGCTTCAGCTGCGAGACGCTCTTGTTCTAGCTGACGCTGGCGAGCTTGCTGGCGATCATGTTCTTCTTGTTCTAGCTGACGCTGGCGAGCTTCTTCCTGCTCTGCTTGCTGACGAGCTTCTGCTTCACGGGCTAGGCGTTGTTGCTCATCTAACTGACGCTGACGAGCTTCAGCTGCATGACGTTCTTCTTCTAACTGACGCTGATGAGCTTGCTGGCGATCATGTTCTTCTTGTTCTAGCTGACGCTGGCGAGCTTCTTCCTGCTCTGCTTGCTGACGAGCTTCTGCTTCACGGGCTAGGCGTTGTTGCTCATCTAACTGACGCTGACGAGCTTGTGCTTCACGGGCTAGGCGTTGTTGCTCATCTAACTGACGCTGATGAGCTTGCTGGCGATCACGTTCTTCTTGTTCTAGCTGACGCTGACGAGCTTGTGCTTCACGACGTTCTTCTTCTAACTGACGTTGGCGCTCAGCTTCTGCTTGCGCTTCACGGGCTTGGTGTTGTTGCTGTGCTTGTGCTTCAGCAGCTCTGGGCTGTGGTATATCTGCAGGAATATCAGCAGCAGCAGGTGCACCAGGGTGGTTCCCTTCTTGTGGAGGTGCATCTACAGGAGCTCCAACTACATCTAGTTCATCATCGTTATAATTAACTTCTTGTATTGGTAAAGCATGGGGTGCATCTGCAAACTCTCTTTGTCTACGGCGGCCTCGTTCCTCTGCTATAGCTCTTTCTTCTTGGTAAATAGGCTCTTGACGAGGATGGAAAGGTACTACTGGTACCTGACCTAAAATATCTTCATTATAAATAATTTCTAAAGGCCGAGGATCCTGCTTTAACTCTTGTTCAAAAGTAGTAATAAGAGGAGTTTCTTCTGGGTTCCCTTGAAGGGTAATACCTTTTTTATGTTCATGAAGTTTTTTTATCTTACGAAAGTTTTGTTGCCATTGAGTATTAACATTCGTCCTATCATGTAGAACATGTGTCAACCGATAGCGTCTCATGATGGCATTAATGGTAGCAGCATTTTTGGGATCATTGGCAAAGGCCGAATCAAGAGGTTTTTCGGCTGTCCCAATATCTGGGTCATCTATATCAATAGAGTTATTAATTGTTTTAGGAATAAACCCATTCTTTGATGCATGAAAAGGACGCTCTTCAGGGATCAAAAAGCGTCGTGCTGGGTCGGGAGCTTTACCAGCTACAACGTCAATATCTCGAATCACTTCTGCGTCCATACGCTTTTCTAAACGGGAAAGTTTTCTTTGAGATTTAGACTCTGTCTCTCCTAAAGGAATAGACAGGTTAAGACCAATGAAAGAAGTTGTATTTCGTATATTATCATATTGAACCTCTCCCTGGAGGGAAAGATAAGGGATGTAGGCGCTTAGGTCGTAATCAAATCTAAGACGTCCACCATTCATATTGGGTGTGCCTTTTCCGGAAAAATGATATCCGGCGGCATAAACACGCATATCCTCAAGTCCTGGGACAGAACGACCCACTTCGATATCAAACCCGCCCATAGGCACTTCTTTGTCTGGGATACCAAAAGTTTCTCGTCCTTCATATTGTTTTTTTGTAATAGTACCTTTTCCAGGTTTAATAGGACGTGCGCTTGTGATAGGAGCGTATATATTAACGCGACCATCCCAAATCTCAGATAAGAGTTCTGTTCCCAGTGTGATCTGATTTAAAGTATTACTATATTGGCTTACGCGATGGTCAAAGAAGCCATAGCCACCCCATATCCATCCTGGAATAAGGGAAAGTGTGCGATATCCAAGACCGAAGTTTCCTTCCATATTGGTTTTAGAATCTCGCATAAAGCGAGCATCTGCGAATAAAAGAGAATGATCGTTTTGCCCTAAAGGTGTAAAAAAGCCAATTTGCCCTAAATTTCTTTGAGAGCCTGCTTTTAAATTAAGACGCGCAACAGGATTCCACTTAGGCCGTTGGCCTATGAGAGAGGAAGTTTGCCCTGAGCTTTTTTGGGAATATACTCCAATCAATAAAGAAAGGCAGGACACAGATATGAGCGAACGAAAGCGCACTCTCGAAAATTCCTTACATTAATACTATTACCGAAACACTAAACCTACTGTTCAAATTTTTTATAAGTTCAAATACAATTTTTTTATAAAGAGGTTTATATGGTGTGACAAGAGAAAAAAATAAACACATACAATAAGTTATATAAAATATGTGTATAATTTATCACATTATATCCTAAAAACGCGAGCAACTGAAAAGACGTAAACAGAGGTAACGCCTGCGTTTAGAAGGATTTTTGTAGCGGCAGAAAAGGTGGCGCCGCTTGTCCATACATCATCGATTAAAAAAATGGTTTTTCCTTTAACAAGTGAAAGATAAGCTGAGTTAATACTAAAAGCATTTTTTACATTTTTATGACGTTGGGGAAAGGAGAGATGCCCTTGAGAAGATGTGTAACGTGACCGAGATAATACTGTGGGCAGATATGGAAGCGCTAGCTTTTTATGAAGGTATTGAGCAAGGAGTGCAGCCTGGTTGTATTGACGTTTGAAAAGTCGAAAAGGGTGTAAAGGGACGGGAATTATTAGAGAATTTTTTGGATCAGACAAAGAATCATATAAAAGCGGTAAAAGAAGGCTTCCTAAAAAAGAAGTTAAATGAAGAGCATCTCCATGCTTAAATTGCAGAAGAAGTGCTTTTGACATTTCATTATAATGGAGAGCAGATCGGCCTTTTTCAAAAGGAGGAGGATGGGAAGAACAGACGGCGCAGAGGGGAGAAGAAGGGATAAAATCAAAGGGAAATCCACATATATCACAAAAAGGGCTAGTAACAAAAACAAGCTGGGACCAGCATTTTCCACACAGGCTATGGGAAGTAGGGGTTGGTTCCTTACAATGGAGGCAGCGGTAAGGCAATAGGAAAGTAAGCCCTTTTTCTACAAGAGTAGAAGGCCAAGGAATTCTAAGCATTTTTTAGAATATCAAAATCGTAAATGATAGGTTCTTGAGAGAGTAGGCTTTGAGCAGCCTTTACCGTATTGTAAGCAAGTGTGGCGACTGTTAAGGGTCCAATACCACCAGGAACAGGCGTAATATATCGTACTTTTGTAAGGGATTGTGTCGTATTTACATCTCCTTTGAAGGAAGAGGAGACAGAGCTGATGCCCACATCTAAGACAGTCGCCTCTTTTTTAAGCCAAGATCCTTGGATGAAAGAGGGTTTTCCTATGGCTGATACTACGATATCTGCAGTTTGCAAAAGAGAAGGAAGGTCTTTCGTATGGCTATGCGCAAAGGTTACAGTTGCATCATTTTTGAGAAGGAGAAGCCCCATGGGTTGACCAACTAAATTGGATCTTCCAAGCACAACAGCATGGAGTCCGGAAAAAGAAGGGAGAAGCGCTTTTAGTAGAAAAAGGCATCCTACGGGGGTGCAAGGAAAAAGACCTGTTAGTGTATAAGTACTTAGGAACCCTTGATTAAGTGGGGTTAGCCCATCTACGTCTTTTTCAGGGCAGATAGCAGAAATTAGAAGGTCTTTATCTTTTTCTAAAGAAGAGGGGAGAGGAAGTTGTAAAATAATCCCATGAAAAGAAGGATCCTCGTTTAATAGCTGAATTTTTTCGAGAAGCTTTTCTTTCGTGGTGGTATGGGGATACCAAAATTCTTTTGTGGAGAGGCCGTTTTCAGCAAAGGTTTTTATCTTATTTTTGACATACAAAGCACTGGCAGGATTTTCTCCAATACGTAAAATTGCAAGAGAGGGTTTTTTCTTATGTTGCTTTTCTAAGGTGGCTATAATGGAAGCAATCTGAGACAAGAGAAGCTTTGCATAAGCTTTCCCATCAATGAGCTTAGAAGAAACCATACTTAATACTCGTTTTTTAGAGTTTAAGCATTAGGTTCGTTACTACCCCTTGTAGAAAATAAAGAATAAGGATCAATATAACAGGAGAGATGTCTACATTTCCTAGTAAGGGAACTATTTTTCGAATGGGTGTTAAAGCTGGTTCAATTAAGCGACCTAAAAATTGGAAAGCAGAGCGCACAAAAGGGCTATGACTATTAATAACTTGAAAGGATAGTAGCAGTGTTATTACAGCATAAAAAATAATAGCCCAAGTATAAAGATTTATGGCTACAGAAAGAACTTGAAGTAGAGGAATTAAAAAGATATCCATGGGTGTCCTCCTATAGATTTTTTAGTGTATGTACTAAGCTCTTCTTTTTAAAAGAGAAAGTGTTAGTTCTCTCAAAAGATCCGCTTTTTCTTTAAAATAGTCAAGATGGTTGATAGCTTGTTGTGTTAAAAGGGAAGCTTGCTCAAAAGCTTTTTCTTTTCCTAAGAGAGTAACAATAGTTGCTTTCCCTAAAACAGCATCGCTTCCAGTAGGCTTTCCTACTTCTTCAGGGTTGCCCTCTAAGTCTAAAAGGTCGTCTGTAATTTGGAATACGGCGCTAAAATCATGCGCAAAGCCAGTTAAAGCATGGAAGGCTTCTTTTGAAGCTTCTCCTAGAAGGGCTCCACTTCTGCAACAAAAAGAAAAAAGAGCTCCTGTTTTTAAGTGCTCTAAGCGGATAATATTTTCTATCGTTAGACGCTTGTGCTCGGCTGCAATATCTATCATTTGGCCAGCGCAGAGTCCTGAAGGCCCTAGACTCCGTGCAAGCTCTAAGCATAAAGAAGCCCTTACTTCTGGGAAGGTATGTGTGTCTGGGTGTCCAAGTGTTTCAAAGGCAAAAGCTTGCAAGGCATCTCCAATCAAAACTGTAGTAGCTTCCCCAAAACGTACATGGCATGTTGGCTTTCCTCTACGCATATCTGCGTTATCCATGCAGGGTAAATCATCATGAACTAAAGAAAAAGCATGAACCATTTCAACGGCCGCAGCTACGCGTAAGGCTTGAGATTCAGGCACATCGAAAAGTTGCGCTGATTGAGATACTAAAAAAGCCCGTATCCGCTTGCCTCCTCCTAAAACAGCGTACCGCATGCCTTCTATGAGGGGAGATTCCAAAACAAATGCTTCTTTAGTAGGAAGGGGAAGAAGTTTTTCTAAGGTTGCTTCAACAGCATGGGCTGAGTTTTCTAAAAGTTCTTTTAAGAGCATATAAAAAGCCTTATTTTGTTAGAGAGGATTGGGGTTCTGTAAAGAGAGATCCATCTGGCTTTTTTAAAATCATGTCTATTTTTAAGGTTGCTTCTTGCAATTTTTCTTCGCAATGTTTCTTTAAAAGAATGCCTTTTTCATAGGAGCTAATGGCTTCCTCTAAAGGACATTTCCCTTCTTCTAAAAAGCGTACAATAGTTTCAAGTTCTTCTAATGCCTTTTCAAAGCTTAAAAGACGAATCTCTTCCTGTATCATTATGCCTCAATAGATTAATAACTGCACTTAAGATATAGACTTTCTTAAAATTTAGTGTCGAGTGGGATCAGAAATTTCAAAAGCGTCAGGAGAAGCCTCCGCTGGAGAGACTATATCATATAATTTCACAACAGTCGTTTGGGTACTTTGGTCAATAAGCTGCCAACCAGAAATACCAAGAGGGGTCTCTTTAAAAATAAGGACAAGGGTTCCCGCAGATGAATCTTCTTTATCACGCACGGTAAGGAGGATTTCTCCTTCAGGAGAGTATTCTACTTTATCTATAAATAGATCTTGGAAACTAAACTTCTCTTTAAGAATTAGAGAAGCAGGGGTAGAAGAGACAGGTACGTAACTTACTTGCCCTAGTTCCGGATCATCATAAGAAACCCAAATCCCGTCTGAAATAACTAAAAGACGACTCGGTGTTCTATATTCCAGACGCATCTTGCCAGGTTTTTGAATATATATCTCTCCTGCTCGAATTGTTCCATCAGGATCTTCTTGCCGAAATCGTGCATGGAGAGAAGTAAGATTATTCAGGTAGGTTTGCACTTGGTCTAAAAGCTTCTTTATAGAAAAAGGAGGTTTAGAGGGTAAGA
Organism: uncultured Alphaproteobacteria bacterium; assembly: GCA_964442815.1. Lineage (GTDB taxonomy): Bacteria > Pseudomonadota > Alphaproteobacteria > 16-39-46 > 16-39-46 > CAYUAL01. Next base: position 18,686 of record CAYUAL010000010.1, read on the forward strand.
TATGGACATCTTTTTCTGAGGCTATTTGTGTTGCTTTAGTAGCTGCTTCTGAGTCTAAAGCATCAATAGGAGAGAAAGAGAAAACAACGCTCAGTAAAGCACTAGAGAGGACGAAAGAATTTTTCTTAGAAAACATCGTATGCTCAATCCTTGTAATTTTTATCTTTCTTAACAATGCGCAGTTTAAAGAAAAGAGCAAGCTAGTTTTGTTGAGAAAAAGCAAAATTTTTATTTACTGTATCAAAATATTTCTTTTTCCCACATGATTGGCAGAGCTAATAATGCCATTTTTTTCCATTTGCTCTACTAAGCGGGCGGCTCTATTATACCCGATTTGAAAATGTCTTTGTAGGAAGCTTGTAGATATTTTTTGTTCTTGAAGGACAAGCGCTACAGCTTCTTTATATAAGCTGTCTCCTCCTTCATTTTCTTTGTCTTCTTCATTGGAAGAAGCGTCTTCTTCTCGTGTAATGTCTTCGACGTAAGCGGGTTCTCCCTGGGATCGAAGAAAAGAAACGATACGTTCTACCTCTTCATCGCTAACAAAAGGACCATGGACGCGTGTTATGCGTCCGCCAGCAGCCATGTATAACATATCTCCTTGTCCAAGAAGCTGTTCTGCTCCTTGTTCTCCAAGGATTGTTCGGCTATCGATTTTAGAGGTCACTTGAAAGCTAATGCGGGTAGGGAAGTTAGCTTTAATAGTTCCCGTAATAACATCTACAGAAGGACGTTGTGTGGCCATGATAATATGAATACCTGCGGCACGTGCCATTTGAGCGAGACGTTGAATAGTAGACTCGATATCTTTTCCTGCAACCAGCATTAAATCAGCCATTTCATCTACTATAACGACAATATAGGGAAGAGGTTCGAGATTTAAGGGCTGATCTTCAAAAATAGGATGTCCTGTCTCAGGGTCAAAT
>CAYUAL010000011.1:0-19557 GCA_964442815.1 uncultured Alphaproteobacteria bacterium
TGATTTCTTTTAAAAGATGCGAAATTTTATTTATTTCTTCAAGAAGTAGAAGCTGATCCTCTGAATTTAAATCTACTAACTCACGAACATTCGGCTTACGAGGCACAAGAATCATCCACATAAAACGTGTATCATTCTTAAGCAGCAACCGAGAAAGAGGAAAATCCTCTATAAAAATGGACCCTTGTTCTAAAGCTTTAGGGAGGATAAACATATCTTTATTTCCTTATGAGATTGCCTTTTGCATCAAAATGTTTAGGAATTCCTACCAATTTTCCGTCCTTATAAACGGACATAACCATAGGAGTCCCATTTTCATGATACTGCATCAATTCCCCATCTAATTTATTATTTGCGTAAGTTGCTTTTTCTAACAAGCTTCCTGAAGGATAATAGGTTTCTGCTTCTCCACAAAGGGCATCTTCTTTATATGTTAGTTTTTTCAGAAGTTTTCCTCCTTCTGCAAAAAATTTTGCTTCTCCCTCTAACCTACCATGCACAAAGAACCGCTCTGATAAAGGAGACCCTGTTGGCATGAAAGCCTTTTCTAAACCTTCTTTTTGTCCTTTAACATAATTTACATGCACAAAAAGAACCCCTTTATTATAAATCTCGCAAGGTCCTGCCATTTCTCCTTGAGAATACATAATACGATGCGTTAAGTGACCTTCGTCATCATACCCATAAGTTTGACCATCTAAAACACCATCCTTATAATTTACATATTGCGTCAGTTTTCCCTCTTTAAAAACTTCTAAAGGACCATCTAACTTTCCTTCTTTATATCTCATACGTTGGATTACCTGACCTTTATCATCCTTAATTTCCTTGATGCCATTTAAGGAAGAAATATCTGAGGAAGCGTCTTCAGCAGATGATGGAGAAGTTTCTGTCTTTGATTCTGCAGGAAGTGTTGGATTAGAAGTTTCAGGAACTACTCCAGAAGTAGGTTTCTGAGAAAGTTTTTTTATTATATTTTCAAGTTCTCCTGGCATAGATTCTCCTGAGGTAAATTTACTATTCTGATCTTAACAAGGGATCTTTTTTTTCCTTAAAAGACTCTTCTTTTTTGCTTTTTTTTACAAAAGAAGAAAACTCAAAAGGAATTCTAAAAGACTTTTCTCGTAAAGAGAAGTTCTTAAAAATGGTTGCTCTTTCCTTAAATCCCCAAAAAACGAGAAAATAAGAAATAATATCCACTTCATAAGATAGGAAAGAAGGTGTATCACTAGCCTCCTCTAGATTAAGAGCACTATAGAATAAAGAAGGGGAAGACTTCTCAAGCGTATGAATGAGGGGCATCCCATACCAAAATCCCAAAAGAGATCTTATATACCCTGAAAAAAAACGAACATCCCCTTTAAATTCTGGAGAAGGATCTTTGGTATATGCAACTATCCCTTGTGGAAGATACTCTGTAATGCCTTTTAAAGAGGCCATAACGACCCCTAAAGGAAAAGACTTTTTTAATTTTCTTCTCTTAGAACGAGAATGTAAAACATTCTGCAGAAAAGCCCTAAGAGACTTAGGCAAAGAAGAAGAGATCTCCTCTTTAGGCAAGTTAATAAAGAGGACTAGACCATCAATAAATTTCTTAAACTGAAAGGTCCCTTCTAAGTCTTTCTCTGTAAAAGAAAGACATCGTAAAATACACAAAGACTTAATTTGCTTCTTCGTTTTTTTGGATACTAAAAAAAGTGTCAGTTTTTCTGAGATTGGCGTTAAAACATATCCCTTTTTATGTAATAGAGCTGTAATAAAAGCGGGCGTATAACATCTCTTTTGAAAAATATTGCCAAGCTCTTTAGGAAAAAAAGCCAAAACCATAGTAGGCAAAAGTAATATCTCAGATGTAAGACTAGATCCACACTTGGGACAATGCTTTGTGCCATGGTAAGCCCTTACTTCAAAAAGTTTAAAGTTCCCAAGGCAATAGGGACATTTCTTCTTTTGAAAAGGTCCCAGCAACCTCTGTATCTTGTATTTAGTGCTATGTTTCACTTTAAGTTTACCCTCGATAAACGCTCTCTATAAAGATACAAAATAAAAAGGAGGGGCTTCTGCAGTAGAAAAAGAAGGATCATGTTCAATGCTCCATATTTCTTTTTTTAAAGCCCTTCTTAAAAAAGCTTTTAATGAGATTTCGAGCTTTTTTATATGTATTACTTCCTTTTTTAATGTTGAGGCAGATATATGCCCAATAATTTTTGCTTGAGTTGAAAGATCTAAATCAAGAGATATTCTCCCTCGAGCTGCTTTCAGAATAAAAGGAGGATGATCCACCTCTTCTTTTGCCTGCATAACAATAGTAACACGTGCTTTATCCGTAAAGTATGAAGGAAAAAAAGCATGCAGCCCTTTATGGATAAGAGCTCTTATAAGAGATGGTTTAGAGATTTTCATACGCAGAGGAATAAGTGTTTTTTCTTTTTCAATAGAAATGGCGGGTCCTTGTGTTAAAGGTGTTTCTTCAAAATACCACAAAGATGCTACTGAAAAAGATACATTATAAGAGGGGATAAAAGATGTATCTATAAAAAAGTCTACTTGCCCAGTTTGGAGCATCTGAGGAGGGATTGGAAAGAAAAAAGTAGACGTATCTTCCAAATGCATAAATACCATACACCCTTCCTTCAACAAGCTATACACAGGAGATGTTTGCATACGGGAAGAAATGGGGTGAAGACGAACCCATGCTCCTTGTTCTTCTTCAAAAATTTTTGTCTTATCAAAAGAAAATCTGCTACTTGAAGAAAGAGAGCCCGCATGCGCACGAATAAGATCCAGGAAGGGAATCCAAAGACCATCTCTTTGCAAAGGATATTCAAAACAAGGATGCCATAAAAAAAGTCCTTCTTCTTTCCCTTCCAGGTTATATCTATTTAAAAGACTATACCTTTCAAAAAAATATTTAGCTTCCTTAATATATTTGACCAAAGTTGAAAATATAGAAGAATCCTGGATGTCTTCTGCTGGAAGAAGAGTTAGAAGGTCTTCAAATAAAAAAGAAAGGGGTACTTCCTTGTGAGATGCTTTTTCTTGAAGAGCTTCTAGTTTTTTTAGTATTTCTGTTTGAGTGGCAGCGTGTTCTTTAATTTCTTGCAAACTCTTCCCCTGTAGAAGCGGACTTCTAAGAGCATAAACAGAAGATTTTTCTAATAAAGAATATTTCTTAAAATAGGCTAAGATATCAGCCTCATCAGGATGTGATTCTAAAAACTTTGCAAAAGAAGCAATAATCTCTTGTTCATCCTTTATTTTAGAAAACAACAAGAATGCTTTTTGAAAAACAGCCGTCTGTGCTTCTGGCATTTCCTCCAGAAACTTTAACTGAGCCTGCGCATTCTCTAGGTTGCCTTCCGATAAAGCTTTCTCAAAAAGTTTTAAAACTGTGAAGGCAGAAAGTTTTTCTCCATGCGCTGGCATAGGAAATATATCAACACCAACTATATCCGATAAATGGCACCAAGGACATTCTCCTTGAGAAGGATATAAAAAATGGTTCGTTGAATCGCTACAGACCTGAAGCTCTTCAAGAGACTTTTCTAATACCCTATGCCACTTTTGGGCAGGAGGCCGTTTAGATGGATCCCAATGGCCTTCTACAAAAGCTTCTACAAACATTTCTTGTAAAGTTTTATGAAGACTCTTCAAAGAGGGTATTAAAGGGCTTCTCTCAATAAACTGAGAAGCTACCCTATTCGCAGAAAAAGGCACAAGACCTTTTTGAATACAATCTTTAAGACTTGGAGGATCTTCCTCTCCTTTCCAAACACTTGCAAAAGGATGGATTCCAAATAAAAGCTGATAAATTAATACGGCTAACCCAAAATGGTCATGAGAAGGAAGTCGAGGTTCTTTTGTTAAATCTTTCCCAAAAAGCTCCGGAGGAGTAAATCCTTCACTTCCTACAGGACACAAGAAAGAATCTCCATCATCTTTTCCAGGAATCTGAAAAGAATCTGTATCAAGAATGCTCACTAAAGCACGATCATTAACAAGAAAGTTTTCCGGCTTTAAGTCTCCAACGATATATCCTTTAGCATGAAGAGCTTCTATAATCCAAGCTAGATTAAGAGCTGTTGTATGAAGATAATACCAATTAAAAGCAGGATATTTTTTACGTCGCAAACGCGGATTATATACCAAAGGAAGCGTAACACCCCCCCTAATTTTAGGCATTAAAAACCCATGAACCGTTCCTTGTTTATCAAGAATTAAATCTTTAGGCCAAGCAATGGATATATGGCCCTGGGAAGCTGTTGGATCCGTAGGAGGATTTTCCAGCATATGTTGAAGTTTTTGAGCTTTCTCAAAACCAGGAGCATGGTAAACTTTGGCTAAACTTAAAGGATCATCCGTAAGATAAATGCTCCCCTCTCCACTGGAAGCTATTTTTCGTTGGAGTATAAGATTTCCCCCTGAGGCTCTCCTTAAGCCTTGAATGAGAGTAGAGATGTCAGACAAAGTATCTGCCATTACACAGCGATCCTATCCTTAAAAAACTTTACTAATAAAAGAGTTTTATCATCTGAAGATTTTTCTTGGAATCTAGAACTTTTTAAAAAATCCACAAGATCTTTAGATATTCCCTTTTGATTTCTTTGTTCCTGTTCTTCCAAAAAAGCCTCCAACGGCTCAAAAAAAGGTTTATAGGGGATAAGATCAGGCTTTTTTAAAGCTGCATTCTCAATCCCGTCCGTAGCTAAAGCTAAAAAGGAGGGAAGCGGGTTAATAACCAAGCTTTTTACGACTTCATACACATGGTTGGATGTGAGGAAATAGGTTTCATTTTCATATTCCCCTTTTTGGGGCAAAGTAAGAAGTTGATACTCTCCTTCCTGCTCCTTAGTATCTTGTCGCATAACCGCAAAGCCATCCCCAATTTGAAAGAAATATAAAGTTGTGGAAGTAGCACAAAAGGCAAGAAGCGTAGAAGAGAGCTCTTGAAAAGAGGTATTTTTCTCTTCTGCCTTTTTTTGTAGCAGCTGCCGCAGATGGCAAATAAGCTTTCGTACATGCAGCTCAAAAGTATTCAAAGAAAAGCTTTTATAATGCTGCTTAAAAAATAAAAGGGTTTCTTTAACAGCTAGTAAGGCCCCTTCTCTCCCGTAAGTTGCTGAGCCTGCTCCGTCAGCCACCGCCCCAAAAAATATGGCCTCTTTTCTGAAAGGAAGAGATAAGTATCCTCCCACATCTTCACAAGGTTTATCAATCTCCACATGATAAGGTCCTTTTACAGAAGCAAGAGCATACGCTAAAGGAAAAGTTTCCATAAATCTACTCTTACTTCTCCACTTCTGCCCATCCCGCTATGGAAGGCAATGCAAGCATTTGCGGTCCTTGCGTTACTATAGAAGTAGATACCATCCGAACAGAAGCAGAAAGCCAATGAAATAATTCTCGAAAACGAAGATCTTTAAGCTGAAAAGGCGGTCGATGCGCAGGAGCTATTTGAGAAAGAATTTTCATATCGGCCCCTCTCACAGCAATGGTATAAAGGCTTAATTTCCCTTGCATATCGGCTTCATGCGCACGCAAAGCCGTCTCGTACCACAACATTCCATCTGTGGGTGCCCCATCGGTTATTAGAAAAAGCCAGGGCCTATAGTAAGGAATTCCTGCCTTTTTATAATGTCCCTTTCGTTCCTCTAAAAGAGTTAATCCCATGTCTAACGCATGACCTAGAGGTGTGTTCCCTTTGGCCGTTAACTTAGGAGCTGTAAATAGATCTACAGTTTTGAAAGGTTGGAGAACTTCTGCTTCTCCCCCAAACGTAATAATTCCTACTTCTACCCGCAAAGCCGCTAAAGGATCTTCTTCCACGTGATATTTAAAACTCGCAAGGCCTGCATTCAACTCAGAAATAGGCTCTCCCTTCATTGAATCAGATGTATCTAAAACTAAAACAACCGGACACCTTGGCTCAGGATTATCTACAAATTCTGCAAGGTTAAGACTCATCAAAACTCCTTCTTTACATCTAAGACAGGAAGATTTTACGCAAAATTTCTTTAAAAATACATCCTGAAAGACTTATATTACGTAAAATAAATTAAAGAAGACTTGTCTCTTGAAGAAGTTATGATTACAAAGAAGGAACATCTTGTTTACTTCTTCTTTGCCTAATTAGGTGTTTCCATGCTTCTTTCTTCTTCTCTAAAAAAAATCCTTCCCCACTATGATAGTGAGTGCCCTGGTGTAAAAGCAAACCTTGTACGCATCTTAACTCACGGAAAACTAAAAAATACAGGGCATCTTATTATATACCCCATTGATCAAGGTTTTGAACACGGCCCAGGTAGGTCTTTTGCCATGAACCCTCCTGCATATGATCCTGAATATCATATACAGCTTGCCATAGAAGCAGGGTTATCTGCTTTTGCTGCTCCTTTAGGCTTCCTAGAAAGTATTGCTTCGCGTTATGCAGGGCAAATACCGCTTATCCTAAAACTTAATAATGGAACCACTTTAGCTCCTGGAGGAGAGGACGCAAGCCAGGCAATTACTGGTAGCATTGACCATGCTCTAAGATTAGGCTGCATAGGCATAGGCTATACTCTTTATCCTGGTTCTAACCATATCTATGAGATGATTGAAAAATTACAGATTCTTATTGAAGAAGCAAAACGCGTCGGTCTTTTAGTCGTGGTGTGGTCCTATCCGAGAGGTCATATTTCCAAAGAGGGTGAAAGAGGATTAGATACCATTGCATATGGAGCTCATATGGCTGCTCTTTTAGGAGCGCATATTATAAAAGTAAAATTACCTACGGCTACGCTCGGACACGAGCCCACTAAGCCTATTTATGAAAAGTATATTTCCTTTTCCTCTCTAAAAGAACGAGTTTCCCATGTGGTTGAAAGCTGCTTTTCTGGAAAACGCCTTGTTGTTTTTTCTGGAGGAGAAGCTCAATCCATAGAAGAAGTACTTGCTGACACACAAGCTATTAAAGAAGGAGGCGGGACAGGCTCTATTATTGGACGAAATTGCTTTCAACGACCCAAAATAGAGGCTCTTGCCATGCTCGACAAAATGATTAAAATTTATCAGAATAAACATATATGAAGGATTTATTATGAAAATTAGCGGAAACTCCATTCGACCTGGATACGTTATTCAACATCAAAATCGTTTATGGGTAGCTGTAAAAATACAGCATACACAACCTGGTAAAGGCGGCGCTTATCTCCAAGTTGAGCTCAAAGACATCCGTGATGGAACAAAACTAAACGAACGTTTCCGCTCCAGTGAAAACGTGGAACGTGTTCGCCTAGATGAGCAGGACTATCAGTTTTTATTTCAAGAAGGCACACAATACAATTTTATGGATACAGAAACCTATGACCAAATTTCCTTACCCTTAGAGCTTGTAGGAGAAGAGGTTGTTCCTTACCTAAAAGAAGGAATCATTGTAAAAGTTCAATCTCATGAAGGATCTATCATTGGTGTAACCCTTCCAGATACGGTAGTTCTTACTATTCAAGAAGCTGATCCAGTAGTAAAGGGACAAACTGCTTCTGCTTCCTATAAGCCCGCACTTCTTGAGAATGGACTACGTATTATGGTTCCCCCCCATATTGAAGCAGGTACCCGCATTATCGTTAACACAGCTGATGGCAGCTACGTCGAACGCGCAAAAGACTAAACATCCTCATAACTTAAATAGAAAGGTTTTCTTTTTATGGTTGGTTACACTCCTCGTCAATCTCTTTCTCCTCTTATGAATGTCATGGTACAGGCAGCATACAAAGCTGCTAAAGGCCTTGTTCGGGATTTTGGAGAAATAGAAAATCTTCAGGTTTCTAAAAAAGGCCCTGCCGATTTCGTTTCAAATGCAGACTTACGTTCAGATAGAGTTTTAAGAGAAGAACTTTCCAAAGCACGCCCCTCTTTTGGTTTTCTTACAGAAGAAAGTGGAGAACAAGAAGGCTCTGATCCTTCTTATCGTTGGATTATAGATCCTTTAGATGGAACAACTAATTTTCTCCATGGTATCCCGCATTTTAATATTTCGATTGCTCTCGAAAAAGATTCTGAAGCCATTGCAGCCGTTGTATATGATCCTATAAAAGACGAACTCTTTTGGGCTGAGAAGGGGGCAGGCGCTTATATGAATGATCGCCGCATACGCGTTTCTGAAAGGAAAGATCTTTCTGAGTCTCTTTTCGCTATTGGAACACCCTTTCGAGGACATGGATATGTGGATCGTTTTCTAGAAGACATCCAACCATTCTTAAATTTAACGCCTGGGGTACGTCGTTTTGGAGCTGCGGCCCTTGATTTAGCTTACGTAGCTGCAGGCCGGTTTGATGGTTTTTGGGAAAGGTCTTTATCTCCTTGGGATATTGCCGCAGGCATTCTTCTAGTCAGAGAAGCAGGTGGATATGTTACAACTCTAGAAGGTAAGCCTGCAACTTCATACACGCCCGATATTATAGCTGCGCCACCTGCTATACATGCTCAACTTCTTCCTATCTTTAATAAAAAATAACCCGTCTTCCTCATAAAAAAGAGAGGCTTTATGCTTAGAACCCGTTTAAGTGACTCCTTAAAAACTGCTCTTTTAAATAAAGATACGGCTCGTACCGCAACTATTCGCCTTATTTTAGCCGCCTTAAAAGATCGAGATATTGCCGCACGAGAGAAAGGAAACTACGATGGTATTCCCGAAGAAGAAATCCTTCAAATGCTCCAAGGCATGATTAAGCAACGAAAAGAAAGTATTGCCCTCTATGAACAAGGCAACCGACCTGACCTCGTAGCATCAGAAGCAAAAGAAATTTCTATTATTCAAGAGTTCTTACCAACGCCTCTTTCAAAGGAAGAGACCGAAAAAATAATTTTAGAAACACTTAAGAAATTAGATGCCCAATCTATAAAAGACATGGGCCGAGTCATAACCGACTTAAGAGCAAATTACACAGGAACAATGGATTTCGCTGAAGCTGCCTCTTTCTTAAAAGCGCAATTAAAATAAACTCACTATAACTACTAATTTAAAACCTTTACTCTTGGAAAAATAAATTTTCCTCCTATATATGTATTAATAACATTTATACATATTTGGGTTTCGCATGTATCTATTGCATATTGTAAAAACAATTTTTATTTGTCTAATATTAACTATATTAGTTTCTTTTGCTCAAGTAGATGCATTTTTCTGGGAAGAACTTGAGCAAAGCGAGCACTTTGAGGGCGCACGTCGACACTACGCTAGTAAAGCACGCGAATATGAAGGAGCAGGCAAGGAAGACCTGGTAACTGCCCTTAGAGAACTAGAAGTCATTTTCACACACGCTGCTGAAACAAGAGTTCTTGAGGATAGTAGTCGTACCACCCTTGGAAGATTGTATACAGAAGCTGGCCAAGCATTATTGCAACTTTATGATCAAGATGCTCCTAAAGTAACAGAAGAAGATATTCCAACTGCTCTTCTGTTTAAACACCTATCGAATGTAGAGTTTAAACGTAAAGCTGTTGTAGGGTGCTCACAACAGGATCGCCAAAAAAGCTTAGAATCTAATGCTCCCTATGATGAAGAATGGATGTTTCTTGGTCTGGATCCCAGTGTTGATAGTGCATTTTATATTTTTTCTCCAGAAACAAGAGTAGCAGACCCTTGTTCCTTTTACTCACGAAGAGAAATACCTCTCAATTTAGAGTCTTCCGTTGAGAGGGAAATACTAAGATATATTGTTGGAGAAAGCTTATTTGAAGAAGTTATAGTTGATTTTCCTTTCCCTCCTCGTATGCTTAATAAGGATACCCTTAGAGAACTTAGCTGTTTGACCCAGAGAGATGGTGTGTTTACTTATCGTTCTAGCAGACCAACTTTAGAGCGCCTTGTGGACTGGGCCCCTAATCCTGATAAGGAAGAGATTTTAAAAGAATGGAAAAGAAAGGCCGATGAAAATCCTTTCCGAACGTATCTTCCTGTCCCGGAAGAGACTGATCTTGTAAACGCACGTTATGGAAAACTTAGGTTATTTAATCTTCTAGATGAGTTCTTTACATATTATATTACTCTTAAAAGGCAAGAGGATTTAAATGATATGTTTCCCGGCTTGGTCTCTTTTTATGAGGGTCCTTTTCCACATACCGTACAATTTTTTGAAAATTACCCCGCGCCATTTTTTATATACTCAACATCTCAAGTGGCCTTAGATAAACGTATCCAAGAACTTAATGATTTTAAAGAGCAGGAACAAATAAAACAACGTTCTGAAGAAGAACAACGCTTAAAAGTTGTGGACAAACAGATTTCCAGAGTAGAATCTTACATAGAGAAATTACATTCTTCTGGAACACCCCGCGCAAAACTATACTTGGGAGTGCCCCCTCTGTGCGATAATATGCATCATGGAGAAGAAGATCTCACTAAGAACCGCTTTTCTAAAGAGGGGTGTGTATTTGCGGAGTCTATATTTTTAGATATAGCAACAACCGAATGTGAGGAAACCTCACCTTATCACCGTCAGTACCTTTTGCTTGATATGAATAATGATAAGGAAGCAGAGCATGTTGCTTCTCGTCTTTCAGGGCTATTTGTTTTTATTGGGTTGGATGCTTCAGTCAGTAAGTTTTTGAGGTTTTCCGAAAACTTTTTTAGAGCTATGCATACTCTTTTAGCACCTCAGGGGATATTTATTTTTGACCCTAATCTAGAGGTTAGAGAGCTGGACGAATATGAAGAAATACTGCGCCACATTTTCAGTGACGTCTCCTATGATCCACAAGGGAAACTTCCTTTTAAGACAAACTATGAAATTGACGAAGGTTTATTTAGGTGCACAAAATAGGTATCTAAGTCTAATCTTTAAAAGTAAGCGTCCAGGTGACTATCTCTTTTCCTACTTGGTTCATACCTTGTAAAAAAGCCTGCACAACCTCCGTCAAAGATTCTTTAGATACAGCTATAGTTTTCTCAAAACTACGCCCAGCTACTATTTCTCTATCTTTTAGCCGCATTATTTTTACAAAGAGGCATATTTTAACTTCTTGGGTAGGCCCCACTATTAATTCAAAATCTCTAACATCCACCAACAAAACGTAATCTGCCTCTAAGCCGTCAATGGGCAGGCCAACGCCTTGGATTTTTCCAGAGTTTTCAAACAAATCTACGAGAACCTGCTGAACTAAATTAGGAAGTCTATCAACCCAACGCGCCCCTGCTACATATGTTAGCTCTGCATAAGATTGCTGAACTACAAATCGATCTGTATTTAATCGAATATCTGAGGTAGGATCTTCAATCGTTAGCTGCCATGTAACAGTAGGAAGTATCTGTTTTTCTTCTTCAGAAAAAGAAGAAGCTTTAAGATAAAAAATCTTGTTTTTTTCTCCCTCTTTTGGAAGATTAATACAACCTGCCAACAAACAAGATAGACACCCTAAGATAAAAAAAACTTTTCCTCTAGAAGAACTCTTTTTCTCTTCTTTATTAATCTTGAAGTACATAGCCTTTTTCCTCTGATCCAAATAAAAATACCCAAGGGTTACGCTCAATCCCAACCGCTATACGATTTATACTCTCAAGAGTTCTCCTTAATTCTGAGGTAACATTAGATACCTCATAAAGCCCTGTCGTTAAGAAGATATTTAAAGGTTGTTTATTCTCAGCCAAAAATTCCTTTGATTCTTGGAAGAAAGTTTGGGCACTTTGAGATAAAGGAATGATTTCTTTTTCCAACGTCTGGGCTACAACGCTGTATCTTTGGGAAAGTTCTGCCATTCCTTCAAATGCTGCATTGGCCTTATCAATAAGTAGTTCTATGCTTTCCGATTTTTGAGCAAACGCTTGCGTAATTTCTTGGAGATTTGCCAAAATTGAATGAATATTATCTCTAGCTTCTACGTTGAAAAGCAGATCCAAATGCTCTGTAAGGTTATTTAGATTTTTTAATAGCTTAGGAGCTGCCTCAACAATTTCTTCTAACTTCGAAGGCTGGGAAGGAATAATAGGATATAGTTCTCCTGGTTTAGCTTCTAAAGATGGACTTTGTGGAGAGCCCCCTCTTAATTGAACAAAGGCTATCCCTGTAATTCCCTGCATTTCTAAAGAAGCTTGTGTGTCTACACGCACAGGTGTATCAGGGTTCAAACTGACACGTACCAAAATTTCTTCTATGTTATTCGGATTAATAACAACAGTTTGAACTGTCCCCACAGGCACGCCTCGGTAAAGAACCTGTCCCCCTTCTTTCAAACCCGTAACAGTCCCTTGAAAAATTATATCATACAACTTATTGCGAGTGCCAAATTCACTTTTACCTATCCAAATAACAAACAACAGTGCTCCTAATAAAAGAAGCAAAACAAAACTACCTACAACCAAATAACGTGCCTGTGTTTCCATTTATGCCCCTGTTCCAAATACCTCTTGAGCACGTGTCCCATGAAAGTAATCATGCACCCAAGGGTCTTGTATTTGTCTTAATTCTTCGATTGTACCAATTAGTAGTTTTTTATGTACAAGGACCGCAATACGTGTACAGATCTTAAGTGTATCAAGATCGTGACTAATCATAAAGACTGTAAAACCTAAATTATCATGTAAACTCTTAATAAGTGTGTCAAATGCTTCAGCTGAAATAGGGTCCAAACCTGATGTAGGTTCATCTAAAAAAAGAATAGAGGGATCAAGGGCTAAAGCACGAGCAAGTGCTGCCCTTTTAGTCATTCCCCCTGAAAGCTCAGAAGGATATTTTGAGGCTGTATCTAAAGAAAGCCCTACCATCCCCAATTTCAATGCCACAATAGAATCTGCAAAAGGAGGACATATTCCCGCTATTTCTTTTAAAGGAACAAGGATATTCTCTCGCACCGTTAATGAAGAATATAGGGCTCCACTTTGAAATAACACACCACAAGATCTGTCAATATGGGCTCGTGTTTTATTTCCTATTTGGTTAATGTTTTCTCCCATTAACTTTACCGTTCCGGAACGAGGACGTTTTAGTCCTAAAATTGTTCTTAAAAGAACAGATTTTCCTGATCCAGATCCTCCTACAATCCCAATAATTTCGCCTTTATATATAGTTAAATTAAGATGATCGTGAACAACTTGAGTCCCAAACGCAGTTACCAAGTCTTTTATTTCAATGACAGGCTCATTCTGAGATAAAGTGGAAGATTTTGAATGTTTTTTTTCCATAATTATATACCCAAATAAGAAAAGAGAACAGAAAAGCCAGCGTCTGCCACAATTACTAAAAATATAGATTCTACGACTGATTTTGTTGTTTGACGTCCTACGCTTTCTGCGCTTCCCTTTACATTAAGTCCTTCAAAACATCCAATAAGCGCAATAAGAAAAGCAAATATGGGTGCTTTCACAATCCCTACCCAAAATGCTTTCGGTGTAACAGCCAGCTTTAATTGATCTATGAATTGGATATAACTTAAGTCCATTAATGTATTTGTTATGAACGCCCCTCCTATAAGTCCCATAATATCTGATAGAAACGTTAAAAGAGGCAGCGCTATAATAAGTGCAAAAAGCCTAGGCATAACTAATACATTTACAGGATCTAATCCCATGGTACGCATAGCATCTACCTCTTCGTTTAATGCCATGGTTCCAATTTGAGCCGTAAAAGCACTTCCTGATCTACCAGCAATAACTATGGAAGTAATAAGAATACCCACCTCTCTTAAAATGCCTAATGCTAAAAGGTTGACCGTAAAAATTTCCGCGCCAAATCGCCTAAGTTGCGTAATACCCTGATAAGAGAGAACCACACCTATAAGAAAAGAAATTAAACTAATAATAGGTACTGCATTAACACCTACATCCTGAAGATGCGCACAAAAAGCCGTAAAACGAAAAGGTGTCCGTCTTGAAAAAGACTTTATAAACCCAACAAACACCTCCCCAAAAAAAGAAATAAGCTGTAGAGTAAAAAAGTAAAGCGAGACAGCCGCCTCTCCCATTCTTAAAAGAAATAAAAGATAAGGGGAAAGCCGCTTTTGCTCAGTTTGTAATACGAGAGGATATTTTTGCACAAGATCAAGAACATCCTGCACTTCCGAACTTCCTTTATCCAATACAACAGGTATTTTTTTACTTTCCAAATGATCTTTTAAGGCAAGAAGAAGAAGCGCACCTCCTGTATCTATGCTGGAAATACAGGATAAATCAATGATAACTCTTTGATTATTACCATCTTTTACAAAAGCAAATTCTTGAAGAGCTTTGTAATATTCAGCTAAGCTCCATAAACGCCATGAACCTTGAGGCGTTAAAATTATATTTTTGCCATTTTCCGTTTTTTGTAAGGGTAAAGAAGGCGATACCACCCTTCTGCCTCCATAATTTATTTCTTTTCATGTAGTTTGATTAAAATAAAAACAGAAATCAACTCGAAATCATAGCTTTAATTTTAGGTCGGAAGAATAACCTTTACTCTCAGCCCTCCCAAAGGACTATCTTCAAGAATAATGCTGCCACCATGCGCTTGGATAATATCTCTCGCAATACTTAATCCAAGGCCTGCTCCTCCTGTTTGAGGATTTCTAGAGCTATCTATTCTATAGAAGGGTCTAAAAACTTTTTCTCGTTCGATTTCTGGAATTCCTGGCCCATCGTCATCAATAATAATGGAGAGATTCTTCCCTGTATGTTCAAGACTTATGGAAAGCTCTTTACTATATCGACATGCATTTACTAAAAGGTTTTCTAAAGCACGATAGATGGCTTGAGGACGAATGGTACAAATAAAGGAATTTTCCTTTTCTTTCAAAGAAGGCGGCTCGAACATAACTTTTATGTTCTTATCATGTATAGAAGCTATAACATCTTCTACAAGACCTTTTAGAGAAATTGTTTTAGCCTTTTCTTGACCTTCCCCTCTAACAAAATCTAAATATTCCTGGATCATATACTCCATACTTTGAATGTCTTTTTCTAAAGCTTCTCTCTCTTTTTTTGATTTCAAAAGAGCTGTCTGTAATTTCATCCGTGTTAAAGGAGTTCTAAGATCATGAGAAATACCAGCTAAAAATTCCATTCTTTGGGTAACTTGACGCTGAATACGTTCTTTCATCTGTAAAAAAGCTCGGGCAGCTCGACGTATTTCCAAAGAACCAGAAGATCTAAATGATCCAATTTCTTGCCCTTTCCCAAATTTTTCTGCTGCTTCAGCCAGTCTTTGAATTGGGCGTATCTGATTACGCATAAATATAAGCGCAATAAATAAAAAAAGAATAGAGGACGCAAACGTTGAAAGTAAAACAAGAATGGTTGTTTTGCTCATAAGACGCTTATGTGGTAAGGATATATCTAAAACACCCTTAGGTAATACTAAAGATATATATATATTATTCTCATCTGTAGACATCTCAAATGGCACAGAAATCTTATGACGCAAAGCCTCTTCTAAAATCTCATCTGCCCAAGGGTGCCTAAGTCTCTTTTTCTTCCATATCTTATTTTTAGCGTTAATTTGGCTGTTACTTAAAAAATTTAGCTTAAGGGCAAGTGCTTGGAGAATAGTTTCTTCTTTTTTCTCAAAAGGTTGTGGATATTTTTGATATAGAGTTCCTGCGATAGAGACTTCTGACGCAATAGCATTTGCCAAAAGGCCTGTAACTGATTGCAAGTGCCTATCTAAAAAAAAATATGTCGTTACAACCTGCGCTAACACTAAGGGGCTCAGAACGATAAGAAATGTACGCCCATACAAAGAACGTGGTAATATCTTCTTAAGCATTAATTACTATCTTTCCTGCATATTACTTACTTCAAGTCTGTTCCTTCAGGAATAAATACATACCCCTTATGGCGATTCGTTTGAAGGTATCTCGAACGCTTGGGATCTTTTTCTATTTTACGCCTTAATCTTGCTATTTGTACGTCAATAGAACGGGGACTGATAGTTTCCGAAAAGAAATTGACTAGACTTTCTCTTGACTGAGGCACAAAAGGATTTTGTAAAAATATTTTTAAAAGCTTTTTCTCTGTTTCCGTTAAGAAGACTTGTTGCTCCTCTTGGTATAAAATTTCTGTTGTAAAATTAAAGGTAAACTCCCCAAAAGAAATATCTTTTGATTTTCCTGTGGGTTCCTGTACTTTACTTCTTTTTAAAAGAGCTTGAATACGAGCAATTAATTCACGTGGTTCGAAGGGCTTCTGAAGATAATCATCTCCCCCTTTTTCGAATCCTTGGAGTTTGTCCTCAATTTCTCCTTTTGCAGTTAAGAATAAAATAGGCGCTCTGTCCTGTTCACGTATTGTTTCGCATAGCTCATATCCCGTTTTCCCAGGCATCATTACATCTAATATAAAAAGGTCAAAACGCATTTCCTTTATGATTTCTTGAGCTTCAAATGCATCCTCGGCTGTTGTTACAATAAACCCTTCTTGCTCAAGATACTTTTCTAAGAGTTCTCGCAAACGACTATCATCATCTACCACTAAGAAATGCGGCGGTAAGATTATCTTCTTCTCTTCTTTTGAAGAACCAAGATTACTGCTTTTTTTTACCATATTTTCCCATAAACTCCGCAGATCCCAAAATATGCTCCTGAATAGCATTTCTGACGTCTCGGCTTGTTGCCCCTTTAGGAAGATCTAATATGGTATCTAAAGCCCAAAAACGAATAAAATACCTATGTTCCCCATGGGGAGGGCATGGTCCTCTATACCCTAATTTTGACCAACTGTTTATCCCCTCCTTTGCTCCAGCTGAAAGAGTACGAATATTTTCTTCTAATTTTTTAACGTCAGGAGGTATATTAAAGATAACCCAATGAACCCACGTTCCAGCTGGTGCATCAGGATCTTCCATAATTAAAGCAAAAGATTTTGTTCCCTTTGGAACCCCTTCCCATGAAAGAGGCAAAGAAACATCTTCTCCTCTACAAGTATATTTCGAAGGAATTTCTCCCTCATGTTGAAAAGCGGGACTATGCAATTTCAAGCTTTGTTGCTGTGCCATAACAATATCCTTGCTTATAAACATAGGAAGAAAAATACTTAAAAAATTTAAAAGCATTTTCTTCACTTTTTCTATCCCCATATTTTTATAGATTTTACCTATACCTCACTTTTTTTCCTAGAGATAATTCTTCTTTTTATCTAGCCCTTGATTCTTATTAGGGTCTAAGCGTATAACATAAAAGAACTAAATATATATTTCGAAGGATTTTCTTATAATGCGTTTTATTTTTGTGACTGGTGGCGTTGTTTCTTCTTTAGGAAAAGGAATTGCCGCTTCAGCACTTGCCGCTCTTTTAAAAGCGAGAGGGTTTACTGTACGCATGCGGAAATTTGACCCTTACCTTAACGTCGATCCAGGAACCATGAGCCCCTATCAACATGGGGAAGTTTTCGTTACAGAAGATGGGGCAGAAACAGATCTAGATCTTGGACATTATGAACGCTTTACAGACGTAAACTGTACACGAGCCGATAACGTCACAACGGGGCGCCTCTATTCTCTTGTCATTGCAAAAGAAAGGCGTGGAGATTATTTAGGAGCTACTGTCCAAGTTATT
Organism: uncultured Alphaproteobacteria bacterium; assembly: GCA_964442815.1. Lineage (GTDB taxonomy): Bacteria > Pseudomonadota > Alphaproteobacteria > 16-39-46 > 16-39-46 > CAYUAL01. Next base: position 17,500 of record CAYUAL010000011.1, read on the forward strand.
CCTCATATTACAGATGCTATCAAAGAATTTATTTCTAGCGATTTAGGAGATAAAGAACAGGAACCAGACTTTGTTATTATTGAAATCGGTGGAACTGTAGGAGATATTGAAGGCCTCCCTTACTTAGAGGCTATCCGTCAGTTTAGAAATGAAATAGGAGCAGAGCACGCCTTATTCTTGCATCTCACGCTTCTTCCTTATATTCCTGCTGCAGGCGAGATCAAAACGAAACCTTCTCAACATTCTGTTAAAGAGCTCTTAAGCGTTGGAATTCAGCCTGATATTTTGCTTTGTCGCTCAAGTCATCCTCTTTCTGAAGAGTCCCGTAAAAAATTAGCTCTCTTCTGTAATATGCGTCCTGAAAGGGTTATTGCCGCTCTCGATGTAGATACTATTTATGAAGTACCTCTTAATTACCATGAAGAAGGCTTAGATGAAGAAGTCCTTAAATTCTTCCACATAGACCCTAACAAGCATCCTCTTCAACTTCAAAAATGGCAAGATGTGGTTCAACGTATCCATCATCCTAAAGATGCCGTAACGATTGCTATTGTAGGTAAGTATAGCAGTTTTTTGGACGCTTATAAGTCCTTGTTAGAAGCTATAACGCACGCCGGTATCATACATGAAGTTAGAGTAAATATTAAATGGGTGGATGCGGAAACTCTAGAATCTATGAATGAAAATAGCATCTCTGAAACTTTCAAAGACATTCAAGGTGTCCTTGTACCAGGAGGATTCGGAATTAGAGGTGCAGAAGGAAAGATTCTTGCCATTAAATATGCACGTACTCACAAAATTCCTTTTTTTGGCATCTGCTTTGGTCTCCAAATGGCAATCGTAGAAGCTGCTCGAAATATTCTTAACTTGAAAGAAGCAAGTTCCACTGAGTTTGGCCCTTGTAAAGATCCTGTCATTGCTCTTCTGACAGAATGGCAACGTGGAGAAAACATGGAAAAACGCGAAGAATCTCAGGATCTAGGAGGCACTATGCGCCTTGGAACCTATCCCTGTGCCTTAAAAGACTCCTCTTTGGCGTCTAAGATCTACCATAATCAAAAAGAAATTTCTGAACGTCACCGACATCGTTGGGAAGTAAATCCTCATTATATCACACAGTTAGAATCTGCCGGTGTAATATTTTCGGGTATTTCCCCCAATGGTAAGTTAGTAGAAATTATTGAACGAAAAGAGCATCCTTTTTTCATTGCTGTTCAGTTCCATCCTGAATTAAAGTCTCGACCTTTTAATGTGCACCCTTTATTTGCTTCTTTTATTGAAGCCGTTCTTTTGTATAAAAAATCTCATCCTCAGCAATAGGTTTTTATAATGACTTCCTCTTCTATCCCTTCTCGAACTGTTCCGGTCGGATCCGTCTCCTTTTCCAATAACCTTCCTTTAGTAATTATAGCAGGACCTTGCGTTATAGAAAGCCGCGAGCATGCCTTAGAAATGTCTCACGCTTTAAAAGAACTAACAGACAGATTAGGGTTAGGTTTTGTTTATAAAACGTCCTTTGATAAAGCCAATCGGAGCAGCAATTCTTCTTATCGCGGCGTTACCCTGGAAGAAGCTCTCCCTATTTTTGAAGAGATTCGCCAAAAATGGAAGTGTCCCATTGTTACAGATGTACATACAGCCGACCAATGTAAAATTGTAGCGGATGTCGTAGACATTCTTCAAATTCCTGCTTTCTTGTGCCGTCAGACGGATTTGCTTATTGCAGCCGCAAAAACTGGGCGCGCTCTTAATATTAAGAAAGGTCAATTCTTAGCACCTTGGGACATGAAAAACGTTGTTAAAAAAGTAAGAGAAGCTGGAAATGACAATGTTCTTGTCTGTGAGCGTGGTGTAAGTTTTGGGTATAATACATTGGTTTCTGATATGAGATCTCTAGATATTCTAGACAAAACAACAGGTTGTCCTGTTGTTTTTGACGCTACCCATTCTGTCCAACAACCTGGAGGTCTTGGGGATAAAAGTGGCGGCGAGCGTCAGTATGTTCCCCTTCTTGCCCGAGCCGCCGTGGCTGTTGGTGTCAGTGCTGTTTTCTTAGAG
>CAYUAL010000012.1:0-19143 GCA_964442815.1 uncultured Alphaproteobacteria bacterium
AAAGCATAAATATTGGATACATACATCATAAGACCCGTACCCAATAAACAAGATACTACGCCTAAATAAATAGCTCTCTTATTTCCTACAAGATGGAGTATTTTCCCCACAAGCATACTTGTTATAGCATACGCTGCAACAATAACTCCCTGATGTAATGTATAAGTTAGAATGCCTAGTCCCAAACTTTGCATATAAAGAAAAGGAGCTATAGCAACGAAAGATAAGTAGCATCCATATAAAAGGCTAGGAATTATAGCAGCAGCTAGGAACAAATGATTATATAACAAAGTCCTATAATTACTTATATTTGCCTTAAAATTTAAAGACTCTCTTCTTAAAGCTGTCTCGGGCAAATAGAAAAACAATAAAATCCAAGAAAGGATACATATTGCAGCGACCACAGCATAATTACCTCTCCATCCTACTAATGCATTAATAAACCCTCCTATTACGGGAGATATAGCCATTAAAGCAGTAAAGAGTGCATTCATAAATCCATAGAGCTTGGTAGCCTTTTGGGTGCTATACACATCTGCAATAATAGCGGACACAACAACAGCAGACGTTGCAGCCCCTAAACCTTGAGTAAAACGAAAAACAAGCAGCCATTCAATTGCCGGCGCAATAACACACCCTATCGCCCCTACTGCCAAAATAGCATTCCCACACAGCATAACCTTTCGCCTACCAAAACACTCTGATAACGGCCCATATACAAGCGAAGCCAAGCAAAACCCCACTAAGTTATAAGTAATCGTCAATCCAACAATAGCATCGGTAGTCTTTAATTGGCTCACAATAGCCGGAAAGCCTGGTGCCGATATTTCAAGCTCGATGCAACTGTTAATAAGAGAAATAGCTAATAGATAAGGTAAAAAGGTATAACTCATCAGGGAACTCCTTTGATGCAGATAAATTAAGATTGTTTCTTTGGGAGGATGGGATTTGGAAAAAATAGAGAGAGAAAGATTAATTCCAAAATCTTTTCTTGGCAAAGGCTTTGCCGGAGCCTGATCTAAAGTAGTCTTCTAGGGTACGCGCAATCTCTTCTGTAGAAACCGCAATGTAAGATTTTAGAGTAACTGGTAGATAAGGCTTCGTAGATGCAACATATCCTTTTTGATGGGAGGTCAGGCGTCTTTCCAAGTCATTAGTAGAGCCTATATAAATATGATTGTTAGATAGCTTGAGAAAGTATACGTGCTACATAACGCTTGGTAAGTTTTTATTTATATTAAGCCTACCTACGCTAAAGCTTTGGTAGGCAACCTAGCTCTAACTCGCTTCTGATTGGCCTGCCAACCGAAGCTCGAAGAGCGTAGGTTGGCGGAGGGAGTGGGATTCGAACCCACGATACGCTATTAACGTATACACGCGTTCCAGGCGTGCGCCTTCAGCCGCTCGGCCATCCCTCCGGATATATATTAGGCTTCATGCATATCGAGTCGTTACCATACTTAAAAGTAACACTAGATGCAAGAAAAGGATGAAAAAAGATTAAAAAAACCTCTACCCCCTTTAAGCCTAATACAAAGTGCCTAAAAAGAAGGATAGAGGTTTTTAAAAGACTCTCTCTTAATCTCTAAAATGTAAAACTATTACAACTTTTCGAACATCAATTTTTGAAAAATCCCACCCTTCAGGTATGTTTTGTTTAATATAAAGAGCTAAGTCCTTATTCTCCTTGATAGCATCATCAACTTTTTCTATAGCACTGATAGCTGTCTCTTTATCAGGGAGAGTAGAATACCCTGTTTCGAGAATCCAATTTGCAGAGTTTGCGCTTCTAGATAGATGAAGATGAGCCTTTTTTGCTATTTTTCTTATTTCGGAAAAGTATGTATCTAACTCAATAGGAGCTAGAAATACTACTTTTATTGAGCCTGTAATTGTTCCATGGAAGTCTGGTAAATCTTTTAACCCTTCACTAACTTTTTCTACGAAAGGAAGAATAGTAGGCCCGCTTTCCATCTTCTCTTTCGCCTCTTGTATTTTTTCTTCAGCCAGCTGCGCTAATTCCCTTAAAGCTTTCTTCCCTATAATAATTTTATAACTATGGGCTCCGATAGGAATTATCTCCCAATCAGAAGGAAAAATTTGAGAAAGCGTAGGATAAAATTCCTCTACTACCGATGCACTCGTACTATAAACACGCTCTGGTACAAAAGCACCACCCCCTCCTAAAAGAAAAGCAATAAGAAATACTCTCATAAATAAATTAATATAAGTCATTTTATATTTCTCCTTATCTATAAAAATTTGAATAAAAATTCTAAGTATATAAACTATTTATTATTATAATAAAAAATATTCTTTTTAGCATTAAAAATAAGTTTGTTTTAATAAAACCCCTCTTTACAAGAGACGCACTTCAGGATAAAGGGGGATAAGAAGTAAGTTTTGCCAAAAAAGGTTTTCATTTAAAGCATATTTTCCATTTTTATAAAGGGCTTCTCATGAGTTCTGCTGCTTCTTCCGATTCTTCTCTTAAAAAATCCGCTGCTGCCTGGCACGGAGCTTCTCTTATCCCAACTCTTTTTCTCTTTTTTATAGGATGTCTTTTATGGTTTCTGCCACCGCCGCCTGGCTTAGAACCAAAAGCTTGGCACCTTCTTATTGTTTTTTTATGTACAATTGCCGGCATTATTTTAAAAGTACTTCCCATGGGAGCCGTTGCATTAATAGGCCTGAGTCTTGCCACAATCACTCAAACCTTACCTCTAAAGGAAACGTTAAATAGCTTTAGTTCTCCTATTGTTTGGCTTGTGTTAAGTGCCTTTTTTATCTCACGTGGATTTGTAAAAACTGGCCTAGGATCTCGTATTGCCTATTATTTTATGTCCGTCTTAGGGAAAAGCAGCTTAGGCTTATCCTATGGGCTCGTGTTAACTGACTTTTTACTTTCTCCCGTCATCCCAAGTAATACAGCCCGAGCTGGTGGTATTCTTTTCCCCATCGTTCAATCTTTAGCACAAGAATATGGCAGCTGCCCAACAACCCATTCCCAACGTAAAATTGGCGCTTTTTTAATCCAAGTTTCTTTTCAAGCAAACCTTATTACCAGCGCCATATTTTTAACCGCTTTTGCAGCTAATCCTCTTGTCGCAAAATTAGCCAAGGACGTTGGAGTCACTCTCGATTGGGGAACCTGGGCCATAGCAGCAATTGTCCCCGGACTTGTTCATTTGTTACTTCTCCCTCTTGTTCTCTATTTTATTTATCCTCCTACTCTCAAAGAGACTCCTGATGCCCCTTCTCTTGCTCTTAAAAAATTAAAAGAATTAGGTACTTTCTCTTCCCATGAAATTATCATGCTTTCTATTTTTGCTCTTTTATTGATCTTATGGATTTTTGGAGGAGAATATGGGATAGAAGCCTCTACCGCTGCCCTTGTAGGCCTTTCCCTCTTGCTTTTAACAGGCGTTTTGACTTGGAATGATGTTCTCCATGAAAAAGCTGCTTGGGATACTTTTTTCTGGCTTGCGGCTCTCATTGGATTAGCAAGTGCTCTTACGGATTTAGGTATTATTAAATGGTTTGGGGACATTATACAAAGTGTTATTGGTGGTCAATCCTCTTCCATTGCCCTCATTGTTCTCAGCCTTATTTATTTTTACTGCCATTACTTTTTTGCTAGTGGAACAGCACACATTACTTCTCTCTATGCCGTATTCCTCGTAACTATGACAGCTGCAGGTGTTGCCCCCATGATTGCAGCTTTTGTTCTTGGAGTTTTCGCAAGCCTTTCTTCTGGATTAACTCATTATGGAACAGGACCTGCTCCTGTTTTCTTTGGAGCGAACTATATTCCTATTCGGACCTGGTGGTCCCTCGGTGCTAAAACGAGCATTCTAACAATTTTAGTGTGGGGTATTGTTGGAGGATTATGGTGGAAATTCTTAGGCTATTGGTAAAAGAGTAAAATTTAGAATGTCTTCCATTTTTAAAAAGACTTCCTTTATCTTTTTAAGCCTTCTAAGTTTTATTTGTTTCCCCCTCAAAAGCGAACCTACTCCTCAAAATTGGAAGGATAATACGATATTTGTCTTTCCTAACGCAGGAAGAGGCCCTTGGCTTGATGCCATCAATAGTGCTGAAAAAAGCATTAATATAGCAGCTTATAAATTATCAGACCCTATAATTGTCCAGGCTTTGCAAAAAGCTCGGGAACGTGATGTTGCGGTTAATCTCCTCATCGAACCTTATACTTTTGCACATAAAAAAAGTGAAAATGTAAAATCTCCTATAGGTACCTTAAAAGAAATGGGAGTAAACGTCTTTAATTTATCCCCTCGTTTCAACCAAGCCCATTACAAAATGATTATTGTTGATGGGAAGGCAGGCCTCATTAGTACAGGAAATCTAGATGCAGAATCTTTTGATGGTATACCTCAAGACCATGTTCCAGCTGCACGAGACTTTGCTGTTGCTATTTTAAATCCCTCCATCCTATCTGCCATGGAAAGAACTTTTACGGCAGACATCCATAATACTCGCGTTGTACCAAATGATGCTCCTCTTGTTTGGGGCCCAGATCAACAAAGAAGTACTTTCTTAAGCCTCGTAAATTCTGCACAAGAAAGTATCCATATTTACCAACAAGATTTCCAAGATGTAGGCATTGCCCAGGCTGTAGCTGGCGCCGCACGAGCCAATGTAAAAGTAAAAGTCCTTATGATGCCTTTCCCATTTAGCAAAAAGGAAGATAAAAATATTCCAAACCAAACGCTCTTAACAGAAGCAGGAGCTGAAGTAGTATTAAACTCAGATCTGTACATACATGCGAAAATCCTCATCATCGACGGAAAAGTAATGTATTTAGGATCTGGAAACTTTTATCCCTCAGCGATAGATCAAACACGAGAGTTAGGAATACTTCTGACTGACCCAAAGGCTATAGGCACAGTCTTAGAGACATTCCAACAAGATTGGGAAAAATCTGGTCCTTTTACTCCTCCTTCTGCATCAGCGCAATAATCCACATCTCGTTATCCTACTTTTCTGAAAATATAGGGGGGCAGCCCTTTATTGGCCCTCCTACGCCAGTCTACACCTTTTAGGTGGTAAGAGAAGTTGATAGGGAATAGCAAAATAAGCATTAAGATTAAATCGCCTTATGGTATTCTTTTCTTAATATATGCGTCTTTTACTTAAGCTTGAGTACAATGATGAAAACGCCTCTTCTAAAATTAATTCCGCCACTTAGTATTTGGAAGCTTGGTATTAGTAGCGGCCTTATAAACCTATCCAATTTGATGGTTTATAGCCTTATGGGCGTATTCTCTCTCCATGCTTTGGGTCTTACGCCTTTTACCATAGGCCTTATCGAAGGCATAATAGACCTGTTTTCTTGGATTACACGCCTTTTATCTGGAAATATTAGCGATTACTTTAGAAAACGAAAATCCCTTATTATTATTGGCTATATAGTTTTCATCAGCTCTCGAATTCTTCTTATGTTTTCGCATACAGTCATTGGCATTACTTTCGCACGCCTTGTTGATCGTATAGGGTACAGTTTACAAGCCGCCCCTAGAGAAGCTCTCGTGGGAGAACTTTCTCCTTCTTACCAAAAAGGCACGAGTTATGGTCTGCGCCATGCTCTGAGCATTATAGGATCCGTTATAGGATCTTTGACCGCAGCTTATCTCTTGAAGACTTCACAAGGAGATTACTATATCGTTTTTCTTTGGGCTATTGTGCCTGCTATTCTTGCACTTATTCTCCTTAAAGGGGTCCCAGATACGCCCCATTCCCTTTCGTCAGACCCAAAAATACATCTCCTTCCCCTACGCAGACAAAAAATTCGTTTAAAACATTTCATAGCCTTGGGAAAGCCTTATTGGTTTTTTATTTTTGTTACATTTCTCTTTGCTCTAGGACAATACAGCCCTCTTTTTCTAACGCTTCAAGCAGAGCCTTTTGGAGTTTCCATAGAAAGAGTTCCCTTAGTCGTGGCCATGTATAGCCTTGTAGAAGTTTTCCTTTCCTACCCCACAGGTATTGCATCCGACCATATTAACAGAAAAGTTTTTGTGATCTGGGGTTTTATTATTCTAGCTCTTACCAATTATATTATGGGATTTGGAACAGAACTATGGCAAATACTTATTGGAATTATTCTTTGGGGGGTTCAATTAGGCCTTACAAAAGGTACATTCCATACACTCATTGCTGATCTTTCTCCTCCTCACTTGCGCGCTACTGCTTTCGGGTTTTTCTATTTTTGTACAGGTGCTGTTTACTTTGTCTCCAATGCCATGGGGGGCTGGCTTGCTACCTACTACTCCCTTGGAGAAATGTTTATTGCTAAAGGAATGATTTGTCTTTTTTCGCTCTTAGTTGTAATAATTATGAAAATGAAAAAAGTATTCTAATCCCCATCCGCCTTACCTGAAACGTCCTCCAGACTACTCCGTTTTCGGATAGATAAACAAAAAGAAAGGGCCCATTCCATGCGTACAAAATTTCTGGTGACATTTATTTTATTTGGTTTGACCTACTCAGTTGTCCCCCAGGGTGTTGGAATGGCTAATGGTGAATCGCGCAGATGTGGACCAAAAACGCACGCGTATACCCGAACGGGGGAGTTGATATGGTATTCTGGATGCCAAAACTGGGTTCAAGCACAGCCGAGCCAAGGATGGAAGGAGCCGCGCTGGGGTCCCGTGTACATAGTAATCTGGCAAGAAGTAAAAAGGTAGTTCATCTGACAACTTTGCTTGCAGACGAAGAGACAGGTTAGCTCCATGGCAAGTTACCCTTCGTGGATGACTTTATGTTATTTGGGCTTAGTGTTTTGTTTGGATGAATATTTTTGTACAGGAGTCGTATACTTTATTTCCAATGCCTTAGGAGGATGGCTTGCTACCTACTATTCTCTTGGAGAAATATTTATTATCAAAGGAACGATTTGTCTCTTTTCGCTCTTGGTCGTAATAATTATGAAAATGAAAAAAGTATTCTAATCCAATATCTTGTTATCTCAAAGATCTGCCGCTATACTTAAAAAATATTTTTTCCAACTTAAAAAAATTTTTGATCACCCCCTTGAAATGGGAAAAAATCGTACCTATTTGTAAAAAGAGATCATGTAAATTTTACAAAAAACCAAAGAAAGTGAGGAAATACATGTCAAATAAAGTAATTGGTATTGACCTTGGAACCACAAACTCCTGCGTTGCCGTTATGGAAGGTGGAAAACCTAAAGTTATTGAAAATGCAGAAGGCTTTCGCACAACCCCTTCTATGGTAGCATTTACCGAGAATGGAGAGCGTCTCGTTGGTCAATCCGCAAAAAGACAAGCGGTAACAAACTATGAAAATACAATCTATGCAGTAAAGCGCCTTATTGGTCGTCGTTATGATGACCCGCTTACGCAAAAAGATAAAGATTTAGTTCCTTATAAAATTGTTGAAGGAGCTAATGGGGATGCCTGGGTAGAAGCTCGTGGGGAAAAATATAGCCCTAGCCAAATTAGTGCTTTTATTCTTCAAAAAATGAAAGAAACGGCTGAAAACTATCTAGGAGAAACCGTTACCCAAGCCGTTATTACAGTCCCAGCGTACTTTAACGACGCTCAACGTCAAGCCACTAAAGATGCAGGAAAAATTGCGGGTCTTGAGGTTCTACGTATTATTAACGAACCTACAGCCGCTGCTCTTGCCTATGGCCTTGAGAAAAAAGGCACCGGTATTGTTGCTGTCTACGACTTAGGAGGTGGAACGTTTGACGTTTCTATCCTAGAAATAGGGGACGGTGTTTTTGAAGTAAAAGCCACCAACGGAGATACTTTCTTAGGCGGTGAAGACTTTGATAAACGTATTATGGACTATTTAGCAGATGAGTTCAAAAAAGAACAAGGCATTGATTTACGCAATGACCGCTTAGCTCTCCAGCGCCTAAAAGAAGCGGCTGAAAAAGCTAAGATTGAACTTTCTAGCTCTATTCAAACGGAAGTAAACCTTCCTTTCATTACAGCAGACGCTTCTGGACCTAAGCACCTTACCATTAAGCTTACTCGTTCTAAGCTAGAAGCTTTAGTGGAAGACTTAGTTGAGCGCACCATTGCTCCTTGTAAAGCAGCTTTGGCTGATGCAGGGGTTCAAGCTTCTCAGATTGATGAAGTCATCCTTGTGGGTGGTCAGACTCGTATGCCTCGGATTATCGAGCGCGTGAAGGCCTTCTTCGGTAAGGATCCCCATCGTGGTGTCAACCCAGACGAGGTAGTCGCTATCGGTGCAGGTATCCAAGGTGCCGTTCTCAAAGGGGAAGTTAAAGACGTTCTTTTATTAGACGTTACACCTCTTTCTCTTGGTATTGAGACCTTAGGCGGAGTCTTTACACGTCTTATTGAACGCAATACCACCATCCCTACCCGGAAAAGCCAAGTGTTCTCTACAGCAGATGATAACCAAACAGCTGTGACCATTCGGGTTTTCCAAGGAGAACGAGAGATTGCGGCCCACAACAAATTACTGGGACAATTTAATCTTGAAAATATCCCTCCAGCACCTCGTGGAATGCCTCAAATCGAAGTTACCTTTGATATTGACGCAAATGGTATCGTAAACGTTTCTGCTCAAGATAAAGCTACAGGCAAACAGCAGCAAATTCGCATTCAAGCTTCTGGCGGACTTTCTGAAGCAGACATCGATAAGATGATTAAAGACGCTGAAGAACATGCATCTGAAGATAAAAAGCGCAAAGAAGTGGTAGAAACGAAAAACCAAGCAGAGTCTTTAGTTCACACAATTGAGAAATCTCTGACGGATGCAGGAGATAAAATACCTGCTGCAGAAAAATCTCAAATCGAAGCTGATCGGGATGCTTTGAAACAAGCCCTTGAAGGGGAAGATATGGAAGACATAAAAGCTAAAATGGAGGCTCTCAGCAAGTCTTCCATGAAGCTTGGGGAAATCCTTTATAAAGAAGCTGCTGCCGCTCAACAAGCTGGTTCTTCTGAAGGTGCTTCTACTTCTGACGGCGAACCTGTTATGGATGCACAGTTTGAAGAAGTTCAAGATGATTCGGATTCGAAAGATAAGAAGTAAAAATTAAGGTCATCCTCGCGCTTGACGCGAGGATCTCAACATATTAAACAATTTTTCAAAGATGCTCGGGTCAAGCCCGAGCATGACTTTTTTAGTCAAACACGAAGATGGCTTTTTATATTAGATGTTTAGGTTGATAGTATGGTTATAGAACAAGATTTATACGAAATTTTAGAAGTATCTCGCACAGCAGATCATGAAACTATTAAAAAATCCTTTCGTAAACTTGCTCTCCAATATCATCCTGATCGCAATCCCGGAAATAAAGAAGCAGAAGAGAAATTTAGAGTCGCTGCTTACGCTTATGAAATCCTAAGCGATACAACCAAACGTGCCCAATATGATAAATATGGCCATCGCGCCTTTCAAGGAGGAAACGGAGGCGGGGGGGGCCATGGGGACTTTGACTTTGAAAGCTTTTTTGGCGGCAGAGGTTTTTCTGACATCTTTGAAGAAGTCTTTCGTGGATTTGGCGGCCAAGGAGATCCTCGAGATACGCAATCTAGAACCCAACAAACACGTGGGTCTGACGTTCGGTATGATTTAGAGATATCGTTAGAGGAAGCTTTTACCGGTAAAAAAGTAGAGATTCCTGTAAGAGTTCTTGGCTCTTGCGATACATGCCATGGGAAAGGCCATGGAGAGGATTCCGAAACACAAACCTGTAGAGACTGCCAAGGCAAAGGTAAACAAAGATTCCAACAAGGCTTCTTCCTTATGGAAAGGACTTGCACCGCTTGCCAAGGCACGGGAACTGTCGTTAAAAACCCTTGTCGGAAATGTGCTGGACAAGGACGTCTTCTCAAAGAAAAGAAGATTTCCGTGACTATTCCAGCAGGGATTGAAGACGGTACACGCCTTCGTGTGGAAAAAGAAGGAGAAGCTGGACTTCGAGGAGGAGCTGCCGGGGATTTATACGTTTTTATCCATATAAAAGAGCATCCCTTATTTGAACGGGAAGGCTCTACTCTCTTTTGTCGAATGCCTATTTCTATGATTACGGCTGCTTTGGGGGGAGAAGTAGATGTTCCTACCGTTGATGGTGATAAAGCGGCTATAAAAATCCCGGAGGGAACGCAAACTGGTAATGTTTTGCGCTTAAAAGGAAAAGGCATGAGTATCCTAAGATCCTCCGCCCGAGGAGATCTCCATGTCGAGGTATTTGTAGAAACGCCTGTAAACCTTAAAAAACACCAAAAAGAGCTTTTATTGCAGCTTAAAAATGAGACTCAAGAAAAAACCATTAGCCCACAAACCGCAGGCTTCTTTAAAAAAATACAAAAAATTTGGAATTCTACAAAAAATACTTAATTAAAGTATACTTTTGACTTGTATAGAGCGCAATATTCTGCAATAAGAATACGTCTCGTTAAAGAATACTATAAAGCATAATTGGAGATTATTATGGCAAATGAAAGAACTCTTTCGATTATAAAGCCGGATGCCACACGGCGAAATTTAACAGGTGCTATTAATGCCCGGTTTGAATCTGCAGGGCTTAAAGTTGTAGCTCAAAAAAGAATCCTTCTCTCGCAAGCGCAAGCAGAAAAATTTTATGAGGTACACGCAGAACGACCTTTTTATAAAGACTTATGTACTTTTATGTGCTCAGGTCCTATTGTTGTACAAGTTCTAGAAGGGGATAATGCTGTAGCTAAAAACCGCGATATTATGGGAGCTACCAACCCAGCAAATGCTGCCCCAGGAACTATCCGTAAAGACTTTGCAGAGTCCGTAGAAGCCAATTCAGTTCATGGGTCTGATTCCTTAGAAAATGCAGCAAAAGAAATTAAATTTTTCTTTTCTGATACAGAGATTGTAGGTTAAGCCTCCTTCTTATCTTTTTAAATACGTTTCCCAATCCCGCTACTCAATAGCGGGATTTTTCCTATACAAATTTTGATAAAAAGCATTTAGTAGTTTTGAGAAATTTGATATAGTCCTCCAGAGATATTTAAACTCTCTTCGCCTCTATTATTAATAAGCATAAAAGGCATTTATTTATGGTTTCTTTTCTTTCTAGCCAAAAAGTGTATAAGCAGCTTTTTCTCTTTGGGATTTTTTTTATAAGTGTTCTCTTCCTACTTTATGAAAAAGCCGTTGCTTCTTCACAAGACTTCTTTACGGTAGATAACGTCCCGGTAGAAATTTCTCTTTTACAAGATATCACTCCCGTAGAAGCAAGACAGAAATCTCTTTCCCAAGGAGCCCGAGAAGCTTTTTTATCTCTTGTTAAAATGCTTTCTCCTGAATCTTCTTATTCTTGGGATGTTCTTGTAAATGCGATGACAGATCAAGATTTGGAAATTTTTATTGCAGACTTTGAAGTCCAGAAAGAAAAAATGTATCCTGTTTTTTATCGCACAACGCTAACTTATCGCTTTAAAGCCGATAAAGTTCGGGAATTTTTCCATAAAAAAGGAGTTACTTTACAAGCACCGAAGTCAGAATCTTTAGCTAAGCCCGTTCTTGTTGTCCCTCTTTTGAAAACAGCTACAAAAACCTACCTATGGGAAGAAGAAAATCTTTGGAAAACCTTGTGGCAAGAAGATACTCTAACTTCTTCAAACGTACCTTTAATTTTACCTATTGGCGACCTACAAGATTTACAACTTGTCACGGCAGACCAAGCTGAAAAAGGAGACTTAAGTGCTTTAGATCTTCTCGCTCAAAAATATAAAGCCTCAGGTGGTATTCTCGTTATTGAGGCTACGCTCATCGGCGAGGGCCCAGCTTATACAGAATCTCTACCTCTTGAGACAACTACTGTGAAAGTAGATTTCCTTCATGGTATGGCTTCTCTTCTTCCTAAACAAAGAACTTTTTCTGTTCCCGAAGAAACAGCTCCTAAATCCTCTGCTACACGTCAATTACTAGACCAAGCTATAAGACAAACCGTCCAAATTTTAAACACTAACTGGGTCAAAGGTACTTTAGACCAAACAGGCTATGAAATACCTACTACGGTACAAGCTCTTTTCTCCTCTAAAAAAGAATGGATGGATATTCAAAAAGCTCTCAAAAATTTAACCTCCCAGAATAAAATAAAAGGATTTAAGGTAGACTCCCTCTCAAAAAATAGTGCCTGGTTGCAAATTATATTCTTAGGAGAACCATTATCTCTTTCCCCTCTTTTTCAACAGCAAGGTACTCCCTTAACCAAAGAAAAAGGATATTGGCAAATGATCTCTGCTCCCAAGGACCAAGAGGTCTCCCAAACTCCTCCCTCAGCTTCCAATAAAGACTCTCTTCAATTTGACAATGTAGTCTTACAGCTTTTTTAATAGAGAATGTTTATTAATTTACCCAATTTCATTTCCTTCATACGATTGCTTTCTGTACCCTTTATTGTGATCTTCATCTTGGAAGCTCAGCTTCAGCTCGCATTCGGAATCTTCTTATTAGCCAGCTTAAGTGACCTTATCGATGGATATCTAGCACGCATCCTAAAAGCAAGAACAGACATAGGAAGCATTTTAGATCCCATTGCTGATAAAGCCCTTTTGGTGGCTTTATTCTTAGTATTTGGGTATGAGCATTATATTAGTTCTTGGCTTGTCATTCTTGTTATTTTTAGGGATGTCTTAATTGTAGGAGGAGCTATTTTTCTGACACTTTTTGTAAAAACTTTCCATGTAAAACCTCTTTTTATCAGCAAAATAAATACCGTCGTCCAAGTTTTCTTTATTTGCGTTTTATTTGCAGATCTTGCTTTCTTCCAGAGAAACTTCTGTCAAACTTTCTTAGGAAGCTTCTCTATTAAAAGTCTTTTAGAATTATGTGTGGGTATTACAACCTTGCTCTCAGGATGGGCTTATGCCAAACTAGGATGGCAGCAAATAATTTCTAAGGAATAAAGCTAATGGCCCCTACTCCTTTAAAACCTCCTCTCTTATCTGGGCAATCAAAAGCTTTTTGGTGGGTCCTTATTCTATGTGTAATAAGCACGTTCTTTTATGCCGTTCGAGGCATTTTACTACCTTTCGTACTAGGACTTATCATTGCTTACGGACTTAGCCCTCTTCTAGATATGCTACAACGATTTAAAGTCCCACGAATTGTAGGAACCCTTTTAATTCTGTTTCTTTTCTTTGTGGGATTTATTGTTTTTATTATCTTAACTATTCCCTATGCACAAAATGAAATTCTTGCTTTAGCACAAAAAGTGCCAAGCTATGGGTTAACTTTACACCATCAAATTTTAGCACTTCTTGAAAAAGTTTCTTTATATCTTCCACCTTCAGAGTGGCAACGTCTTACACAACTTGCCAGTACATATGTTGGAGATATTTTTAAATGGGTGATATACTTTTTTGTAAACCTTATTTCTGGGGGATTAGCTCTTGCGAATTTAGTAGCGCTTGTTATTATTACGCCTCTCGTTGCTTTTTACTTTTTAAAAGAATGGCCTTCTCTTATAAGGACATCAACAAACTTACTTCCCATGGCGCATAGAAAAGAAATTACTGGTGTTTTTGCTCAAATAAATGAAGCTTTAGGCGGGTTTATTCGAGGACAGGCCTTAGTATGTTTCATTTTAGCAGTCTACTATTCTACTTCTCTTTCTTTAATAGGATTAGAGTCTGGGTTTGTTATAGGGTTACTGATTGGTTTTTTTGCCTTTATCCCCTACATAGGATTCTTCTCTGGTTTTGCTGTTTCTATGATTCTAGCTTTCATCCAATTTGATACATGGACCCCGCGGCTCCTTATCCTTACAGTTTTTGCCATAGGACAAATAGTAGAAGGAAGCTTTTTAACTCCTAAACTCGTAGGAGACCGCATAAAGTTACATCCCTTATGGGTAGTCTTTGCTGTATTTAGTGGGGCATATCTTTTAGGGTTTTTGGGTATGCTTATTGCTTTACCCGTTGCTGCCATTGTTGGTGTTCTTATTCGCTATGCCTTTACCCGTTATCTAAAAAGTCCTCTTTATTCCGATAAACGAAAATAATAAAAATGGCCGCTTCTGAGCAGCTTCTCTTAGATATTACCCCTGTCCCTTCCTTCAAAAAAGAAGACTATATCGTGAGTACTTCTAATGAAGAAGCTTTTCAGTATGTCATAACCCAATGGCCCCATTGGGTTAATCCTATGCTTAATCTCTATGGCCCCAACGGATGTGGTAAAACATACTTAGCACATATATGGGCTGAGCAAACAAATGCAGTTTATTATCATTCCTTAGAAGAGGCTCTCTTACTCACTTCTCCTCCTCCTACCTTAGTCATTGATAATTTTTCTCTGCCCCCAGCACAAGAAGAAGCTTTTTTCCATTTGTATACGGCTCTCTTAGAGAAAAAGACTTTTCTTCTTCTTATATCTCAAGATCCTATAAGTGAAAAAAAATACACACTCCCTGATCTTTCGTCTCGGCTAAGAGCCATGATTGCTTTTGAAATAAAACAACCCGATGATTTACTTCTGAAAAACCTCTTCTTGCATTACTTCTCCATACGCCAGATTGATGTAAAAGAAGATGTCATAGAATTCCTTTCTCTAAGATTGGAACGATCCTTTGCATATGTACATAAAATATGCCATCTTTTGAATAAGCGTGCTCTTCAAGAACATAGAGCCATTACAGTTCCTTTAGCCCGTGAAGTTCTTGATTCTGTAAATATTTAAGGTTCCTAATGATTCCTTCTTTCTCCAAAATTGAACAAGCTTCCGAACTTTTAAAGGACATAGTTCTTAGAACGCCCACAGTATATAGCTCTTTCTTCTCAAAATTATTAGGAGCAGAAGTTTATCTTAAGTTAGAGAACTTACAGATAACAGGCTCCTTCAAAGCCCGAGGAGCCTATATAAAACTCCATAACCTCACCTCTCAAGAACGCGTAAAAGGCGTCATTACTATGTCCGCTGGGAACCATGCGCAAGGCGTAGCATATCATTGCCAGCGAATGGGTATTCCAGCTACTATTGTTATGCCCAAAGATACGCCCATGCTAAAGATACAAAAGACTTTAGATTATGGAGCCCATATTATACTAGAAGGCGAAACCCTAAAAGAATCCGCTGCTGTAGCGCAAGAACTATCTCATAAAAAAGGGTATACTCTGATTCATCCCTATGATGACCCTTGTATTATTGCAGGGCAAGGCACCATCTCTTTAGAGATGCTCCAAGATGTCCCTGACATGCAAGTTTTGATTGTTCCTGTAGGAGGAGGCGGTCTTCTATCTGGATGCGCCATTGCTGCTAAACATATTAATCCTTCCCTTCATGTTCTTGGAGTTCAGTCTCATACTTCTCCTTATATGGCAGAAGCTTTCGGACAAAAGCTAAATATAGCGCCAAATCTGCCCACAGTGGCTGAAGGTATTGCCGTTAAGGTACCAGGAGAAATTACGCGAACAATTCTTCAAAAATATATTGATAATCTTCTTTTAGTTTCAGAAGAAAAAATTGAAAAAGCCATATACCTTCTGGCTGTTCAACAAAAAATAGTAGCAGAAGGGGCGGGAGCTTCCGGCATAGCTGCAGCTCTTGCTTATCCTGAACAAATAAAAAATAAAAAGGTAGGCATTGTCATTTGTGGAGGCAATGTGGATGCGCGCATACTGTCTTCTGTTCTGATGCGTGGGCTTGTTCACGAAGGGAAACTCGTACGATTCGTTGTAGAAATCAGGGATACCCCTGGCCTATTAGCTACCGTCTCCAATATTATTGGCCAATTGGGAGGGAATCTGATTGAAGTTCACCACCAGCGCCTTTTCCACGCAGCTTCCCCTAAAAATGCGGATCTTGAAGTGCTTGTGGAAACTCGGAACCATGATCATGCTCAAGAAATCCAAGAAAAACTTCAGGATGAAGGCTTTACCGTTCATTTAGTCCATGATTAAACAACAAACAACCGTCGATACTCTTTTGGGAGGAAAAGTACAAATTACACAGCCTAAAGAAGGGTTTCGTACCTGCATCGATAGTGTATTTTTAGCGGCCTTCATGCACCCTAAGAAAGAAGTACATATTCTAGACGTAGGTGCAGGGTGTGGCCCCATCAGCCTTCTTCTTCCTTTTTTCTTTCCTGGAAAATCCTTATCTATTGTCATTGTTGAGAAAGATCCTTTCCTATGTTCTTTGGCAAAGAAAAATGTTTTGGACAATAAGTTACAGGAAAGTATGCAAGTTCTATGTGAGGATATATCTACATCTTCTCTCCCCACTAATCATTTCGATTGCATAGTGACGAATCCCCCTTTTTATGATGGCACACGCACTTCCAAGTCTTCTCAACGTACCCAAGCTTTACATGCTCCATTCCATGCGTTTGAAAAGTGGGTACAGAAATGCCTTCGCTTTTTAAAACAAGGAGGGACTTTCACAACCATTCTCCCTCCAGAACGCTTAGAGGAATTTTTAAAAGTCGTTCATGGAAAGCTCGGAGCTTTACGGCTTTTTCCCTTATGGCCTAAAACTGGAGAAAAAGCCCACCGTATCCTAATACAAGGCACGAAAGGTCGAAAAACGAAATTATCCTTAGAACCAGGGCTTACCTTGCACACAGACCAAGGAACATATACTACTCAAGCTCAACGCGTTTTAAGAGAAGGGTATCCTCTGTAAATAGCCTCAGCCTATACTTTTAAATTAAAGATTGGCGGGCTACTTAGTTTTCATATTGTCTTCTTACTCAGAAGATAAGATCTTCTATGCATATAATTTTTGTTTCATATTTGTGATGTTATTACCTATTTTCATGTCAGAGCTATCAAAAAATTCACCGGAACTTGTTTCACTACCAAGTATTGCTGCAGCAGATCTTTTTACTTCGTCTATTTTTTCCTTATATCCTTACGTATAGCTTCATCCTCTTTTGTAGCCCCCTTTCTCCCATCTTATTCCTTGCTCTTAACCTATTAAGAATCTATATTGATTCATCATGAGAATTCTTTCCATTTTTTTCTTCTTTGTTTGGAGCCTAATATTTTCTGGTGAAGCCTATTGTAAAAGTGCGCCTCTCCTAATCCACTCTGAAACCTATAAATTCTTTCTAAATAAAGATGGAACAGGTACACAAATAGTAACTATCGAGATGGAGATTTTAACTCCTGAAGGTATCAACATACTAACACCTTACACAATTGAGTATGACCCCAATCTTAAAGACTTACATATAAAAGAAGCTTACGTACTCCAACCTGATGGTACAAAAGTTACATTACAACCAGATGCTATTTTTACAAGACCCTCTCTAGCCTCTACGGAGGCTCCAGGATTTGTTAATACTCTCACTACTTCTCTAGTCTTCCCTAGCCTCCAAGTTGGAAGTAGGATTATTTATACTGTGGTAGGAAAAATAAAAAAATTAGGGCCCTATGGATTCTTTTTTGGGGGGCGTCCCAATTTTCATAATCCGCAAAAAAACTTTTTGTTAGAGCTTCATGCTCCTCTTAAAGAAGATTTTCCTCTTTATGTAGATCAGGTTGGAGATCTTTTTTCTGTTCAAGAGACAGAAGATCCTTCAAAAAAAGAAAGAGTTATCAAAATCTCTTTCAAAGATTGGAAAGGATTTACTTCAGAACCAAACATGGTAAATCCTAATTATTGGCTTCCTTACTTTATCATAACACCTTTTAAATCCTGGCAAGAAGTAGGGGCCATCTATTATAAAGAAAACCTTCCTCAAAATATTGTTAATGATACTATTAAAGATCTTGCCCATTCTATAGTGAAAGAAAAAAAGGGTGAAGAAGCTGCAAAAGCCTTATACGATTGGGTTGCTCACAACATTACATATTTATCTATTTCTCTGGATCCTATGAGCGGAATTAAAGCTCACTCTTCCCTAGAAACCCTTCAAACAAAATATGGAGATTGTAAAGATAAGGCAAACCTCTTACAGGCTCTTTTAAAAGCTGTAGATATTTCCTCTTTTCCTGTCCTTGTTAATGTTAACGGAGGAATTAAAAAAGCTCCTATTCTGCCTTATCCTTTTTTTGATCATGTTATCTTGTATCTTCCTACTTATAATCTTTTTGTGGATCCTACCAATCGCTTTGCCTCCCTGGGCGTCCTTTCTTTTCCTCTTTATGGAAGCCCTGCTCTTCTTGTAAAAAAAGATGAAAATACCTTAAAGTTTCTCCCCTCCATAAAACCTGAAGATCACTTATATAAAAGTATTTCCTCTCTTTCTTTCTCTAAAGAAGGGACTTTAAAAGGATCTAATAACATCAAAACTACGGGATACACTTCAACTGAATACCGGTCTTTCTTTTTTAGACCTACAAGCACTCCAGAAGAAATTGCCAACAGTGTGCTAAGCATGACCCCAGAAGGAGGTGCAGGAACATTAGAATCAGAAGATATTTTTACCTTAAGCCCTTCTTTTACTTTTTCAGGATCTTGGCAAACTCCAAAGCTTCTTTTACTAGAAGATAAGTCTTCATTTCCTGTCCCTTATGGGTTAGACCCTCGCCTTTCTCTTCCCTACTTACGCTCTCTCTTTACAAATAGCCCCCGAAAATATCCTTTTGAGGTATTACCTGGTGTTGATATTTGGGAATATACGATTACCCCACCTACCGGGTATACTTTTAGAAGTATTCCTAAAAATAGATATCTAGAGACCCAAGGCGCACTTTATAAAAGTACTTATACTGTAAGCGAAAATAAATTGCATATTACACGCCAACTTAAGTTCAAAAAAAGTCTCTTTACTCCCCAAGAATCCACACAAATAATGGATCCTATAGAACTTTTCCTTCTCGATTTAAGACAGCCTATTTTCTTAAAAAGGCAAAAGCAATAAAGCATTACTTTATAATTTCTGATGCTCTTTTAAAATGACGCGAGCAATAAGGGCATATATGAATACCGTTTTCTTCTAAGTTTAAATATATTTTAGGATGCCCAAGAGAGTCTTTTTCTCCCTCACAAGCAACAATAACTGAAGAACTTACATTCGTAATTTCTTCTAAAAATACTCCCTCTTTGTTTTTTTTCACTTTTTCCTTTTTATCCCTTAGCAACAATTGCAGATCTTTCTTGTTTATTGTATACACCCTTAAGATTATAGGACAAAACTCTTTTCTATGATAGGATCCCCTTTTAAATGCACCCGTAGCTCAGTTGGATAGA
>CAYUAL010000012.1:19153-19498 GCA_964442815.1 uncultured Alphaproteobacteria bacterium
GGATAGAGCGTTGGCCTCCGGAGCCAAAGGTCAGAGGTTCGAATCCCCTCGGGTGCGCCATTATATTTCTACGTAACAATTTGTCGTAACTTTTGATTTGTGTCTCTATTCTTAATGAAGCTAGTGTCAGCTTAGTAGATTATTTAAAAAGGCTAAAATTTGATGGCATTACCTATATCCACATCTCCTTCTTTTTCTCTTCCTCTTCCTTTCATTGATTTAGAAGCACAGCGCCAAAAAATAAGTACAGAAATAGACAAAGCTATCTTACGTGTTATACATCATGGTATGTACATCATGGGGCCTGAAGTATTTGAATTGGAAAAGCAGTTATCTGAATTTTCT
>CAYUAL010000013.1:0-13337 GCA_964442815.1 uncultured Alphaproteobacteria bacterium
TTTATTGTGGGTATCCAGCATGATTTTATTTTGTATTTATTTATTGTTCAACTTTTCTAAAGAATAGCTTTGCATTTACACCTGAGCAAATTATCCATCATAATTTAATGGTTTCTATTGTCCAGCTTATTACCTGTATAGCGGTTGCGATGTTAAGCTACACGATACACCCTTTAAAAATTTTAAAGGCAAGGGTTTTGATTTTTCTTATATTTATAGCCATATGTCCTTATCTCCTAAGCCATGTGCAATCACCAACTCAAGTTTTTATGATTCAATCTTTCGTACTATTATGTCTTCCTACAGACATGCCGGCTAATCCGGTTTTCATTAAGTATTTTCCTATATTTAAAAGATTTACGGCATATAGTCTTTTATATGCTGTTTCAAGAGCGCTTATGTATATTATTACTTCTTTTGCATTGGTCTATTTAACAGAATATTGGGGTCATTTAGGGCTTCTCGTTATTATGTTGCCTATAGGGATAGGTTACCTTTGGGGAGTAATCCATTTTGAGGGTCTGGAAGAAAAATTTGAGCATTTACCTGAAGGGAGTTTTTCTCTTTTTCGTTCTATGCCAGCCTCTGTCGCTAATACGGAATACAAGAAGAGATCTTATTAGCATACTAATCTGAACTTAAATATATACTGTAAAAATACAGGAGGTGAGCATGATTGCCTTTCTAGGGGCTCTTTTGGGCTTTTTTGGGAGTGCTTTTCCCGACATTATGCGATTTTTTCGAGAAAAAGAGGACCGGAAGCATGAGTTGGATATCTTAGATCGTCAAATGGAAATAATGAAACTAGGGCATTCCCAGAGGCTAGAAGAAATTCAAACACAAGCAGATATGCAAGAAGTAACGGCTCTTTATCGACATGCTGAGAAAAAAAGTGGCGCTTTTATAGATGCATTGGCTGGAAGTGTTCGTCCCCTTATAACGTATGCTTTCTTTATGCTATACGCAGCTTTAAAAGTTTCTCAAATGGTAGTTTTGTATAGGCTTTCTCTTACACCTTCCTGGGCAGAAGTAATTATTCGAATTTGGCACGAAGAAGATCAAGATTTATTTGCGACTATTATGTCTATTTGGTTTTGTCAACGTTCTTTAAATAAGTTTTTAACACGGCCAAAGAAGTAGAAAGTTTATGACTTTTTCTCTATCAAACGAAGGAATAAAGCTTCTGCAATCTTTTGAAGGATTTTGTTCTAAGCCATATCGATGTTTAGGGGGATATTGGACCGTTGGATATGGGCATGTTCTTAAAAGAGAAGAAGAGGATCTTTACGAGAAAGAAATCAACGAAGAGACAGCATATAGGTTGCTAGAAAAGGATCTATATCAAATAGAAAAGTCCTTAAGTCGACTTATAGATGTAACACTTAGGCAAAATCAAATAGATGCTTTAGGATCTTTTACATTTAACGTGGGATCAGGTGCTTTACAGCGTTCTTGTGTGCGACGTTTGGTTAATAGAGAAGAGCACGACCAAGTGCCACAAGAATTGCTCAAATGGATATGGGCAGGTGGGAGGAAACATAAAGGACTTTTATATCGTCGTCAAAAAGAAGGAGAGCTATATGAAAGCGCCTAAAAATTATATATACGAAACTCCCCATATTATATTCATGTTAATTAGCTCGGTGCTACTTTATGAAGAGCTGTAAAAGTATTAAAGTCCCTTACCTCTCTCCTTGTGGGAGAGGTCTAGAAAAATAGCTCTGCTCTTAGGAACAGATTGTAAATTTCCATGAGGGAACCCTATTAGTTAGCGGAAAGAACATTCAGTTTTCTTAAGATTGTTGTCACTACTATGTTGAGAAGATTTTCAGAAGCTTGAAAGGATTCTTCCCATTGTTGAGCAATTGTAGGAAGGGGAACGTCTTCACTGCTTGCAGCAGAGGTTAGCTTGCCAGAAGAAAATAACTGTGATTCTGACATACCTGTAAGGTGCTTAGCTACTTCTCTTCCAGTATTGCTCATGGCCTGGGAGTTGCCAGCTTGTTTTTCAGGTTTATAAGACGTGCGTACTAACCGAAGCATCCTAAGAGCACTTTCAATTGGTTGATTAGATATACGATGATATGCTACAGCACTGCGGAGAAACAAAGGCACTGTTTCTAAAGCAGCAATAACAGTGGGTTCTAAAGTAGCTGCTTCAACTGTTTTTACATGGGCTTGGGCTAGCTGAATAATGCGTGTGCGAGCTACCGGTGCTATAGAACTTTTATTTTCTATATTAGCGATGACAGCTCTAAGGCTTGCAAGAGTCTTTTCATGTTCTGCTCTAAAGGCGTCATTAGCTTCTTGTTGTATGTTTAGGACAGGGATTTCTATATGCGTGCGTAGAGCTTCTAACAGGATTGCTTCTAATATAGGGAAAGGAATTAAAGGCCTTTGAGAGTTGTTGAGAGATAGTATTTCTCCAGCCTGCATTTGGAGGTTACGGCCAGCTTCATATTCTTGTTTGATTTTTTTTATTTGTGCTTCATATTCGCGAAATTTATGAGCGCCCTCTGTTTGTAAATCTTTAATAGCTTTTTCAACTTGTCGTACCTCAGCTTCGAGATCTGAAAGTTGTTGCCTAAAAGGAGCTTTTGTTTCTTCTATTTCAAATTCTAGCATATGTAAGAGAAACATGACTTGCACATGATTAAGATTTAATAAAGCTCTACGATGTTTAAGTTCAAAAACCTTTGAAGCAGCTTCTGCTCTTGAGAGTGTATTTTGCTTCTCTAGATATTGAGCTCTTATATAGGGTTCTGACAGTGCAAGTTCTTTTTCAAATATAGACTCTCTTAATTGTGCGAGTCTTTCTCTCTCTCCAGGGTTTAATTCTCTTGTTTGAGCTTGTGATTTCAGTTCATAAAAGGAAGTTTTTTCTGCTGTATCTATTCGTTTAAATGCATTCTCCATAATTATTTTTATTAATTGAGCAAGCCTTGAATGCTCTACGGGTTCTAGCTCTCTTTCAAAAAATCTCTTTAAAAGGAGATCAAGTTCTTCTCTTGGTACATTTGCTCCTGTAAACCCATTTTCCATGACTATCTCTAATAAATCTTCTAATCTTCTTTCTTCTTTACCTGTTAGCTTCCTCTCTTGGAGGGTATTTAGAAGAAGAGAAAGTTCTTCTTTTTCCCGCGGGTATAGTCCGATAGCATTTCTTCTCACACTTCTTTTAAAAGAATTCAGGGCTTTTTGTGCGCGTCTTGCTTCAATTTCAAAAGCATCAACACCTGCAGATATACCTTTTTCATTTCTGTAGGCCATTGCTGTTTCTTCTTTATGTCCTTCTGGAACAAGGGCTAAAGGAGGAAGCCTTTTAGCTAAAATAGCTGGTGATTGTGCTGATTCCTGGATTTGTCTCAGTGTAAACGTTAAAAGTTCACCAAAAAAAGTATATAAAGGTGCAATGTTTAAAAGATCTGAAATTCTTGTAATGTCCGTGTATTTAAGGTGTAAAGGAAAAAGGTCTCTTTTTGTTTGAAAAGGGTTAGCAAACTGGATACCAGGGTGCTCCGAAAAGTATTGGGCAATTGCAAGGGCTTTCTTTACCTTGTCAGATTCTTCCTTGAGTTGATAGAAGTGTCTGAAGGCCTCTTTAGCACTTTCAATAGTTACGTTTAACGCTAATTCTGCATATTTAAGGTTACGTGATGGATCATAAGGCTGGGTTGCAAAATAATTTCCCATGTAGAACAATGCAGAATTTTTCCATGTTTGGAAAGCATGTTGCATGCCTTGTTCTGTATAGTGGGAGAGATGTATCAATCTTTTTAATTTGTATTGCTTTCCAAATCCATATGTAGTTTCTACAGTATTTATCTCTTCTAGAGCCCTCTTCATTTGATCCCTTGCGGCTTGCAAAGAATTTTCGCTTGCTTCTTTTGCGGCTGTAAAGGCACGTGCTGCAATGTCCCATTTAAAAACTATATTTTGCTCTCTATGAAATTGTTCAATCTCAGCTAATAGTGGTTCGCCCCATAGCCTTAATACCTCATCTTTATTATTTCTATGAGCTTCAAAGAGGGAGAAAACACTTTTTAATCCATTATGGTCTGGAATAAGAGGACTTTGGTTCAATTCTCGTAAATGTTTTAATGCATCATATAAAATACCAAGAAATGCACGAGCAGGGGAAACATCTTGTGGATGTAGACAAAATATAAGCATACCGTTTCTTAAATGTCTTTCGGGTAAAAGAGGGGTATAATGCATTTTTAGGGATACCTTCTTTGCCCACTCTTCTAATAAGGATGTATAGGAAGCATATTCAGCGGTTTCTTCGAATGCAGGAGATTTTACCCGGGCTACATAGTCATAGATAGTCAGAGAAGGCGGAAACATATTAGCAGCAACTTGCTTAGATTCTGTATGGCGGTGTTCTAAAGGAGCTGGCGTTATAGATACATTGGATCGAGAGCCGCGCTTTTCAGGAGAGACGGTGAATAATTGTTCTCTCATAAATGTAACAAGGTGGGCTGTAACCCTAGAAAGAGCATCCGGAATATTATTCCCTTCTGGATAGATCATCATTATATCAAGAAGGTCTTTTTTTAAGGCTTTTGTGATAGTTTGGATATGGGTGCGTGGCTCTTCTTCTTCGGTTAGGCTACCTAAACTTGTGAGAGGGACTAATATGAGAAAAACAATAAAAAAAAGAAGAGCTTTTGTAAAAAAAGCACGCAAAAAGAGAATAGACATCGTTTGCCTCCTGAACGATCTTCCCTGTTTTTTAAGGGCATATATTCTTGCAGAAGTACTTTTTTATACTTCTGTTGGGTAAGATCATTTCAATACTGTCTGTATATTCTAGTATGCTACCTTTGAAATTTAATTTCAACATGTTTGATATTAAGCAAAATGCAAAAATTGCATGAAACGGTCTTAAAAAAGCTATGCGTTATATGAAAAAGTAGAAAGAATAGCTCTCAAAAAACAAATATTATGATTTTTTACAGAAGACATCTCTTTTGAGACAAGAGTTATATAAGAGAAAAAAGATTTTGCGCATATCCCTGAGGTCCTGAACTACGTTCAGGGTGGTATAGTCAGGTGTACGGTGGTATTTCTGGCCAAGTCATATATGTTTTTAAGAAACCTAGTGCATAGCGCTTGATAGCTTCCGTTTGGCCGGAAAGAGGGGGGACGACTTCACCTGTTTGAATATACTCTCTCCCTGTTTTAAGAGTAGGGCTTTCTAGAAGGGCATCTAACTTTTTTACGCGTTCTCCATAGGGAACGCTTTTGTCTTCTTCAGATTCAGAAAAGTCAAACCAAACAGAAGCCGTTAGAAAGCTTGTTCTCTTTTGGGCTAGTTTAAGCTGTTCCCACTGCTCTTGGGTAGCTTCTTTCCTAAAATAAGAGTGTAAAAGTATTTGAGTTTGATCCTCCTCTAGTCCACTTAAAAAAGAGAAAAAACCCCAATCTGTATAAGGATTATCCCAAGTTATGCGAGGCCAATCAATCAAGTATAGACGACCTGTTTTATCTAAAAGGATATTGTAAGGATTAAGGTCTCCATGACATACAACCTGAAGCTCTTTTTGCAATTCTTGGCTTTGTTTTATGTAGTCTTCATAAAGAGACTTATATGCGGAGGGTAATGCCACTTCTTTTTTAAGGATGCATTCATAGTGTCGTTGCGTTCTTTTCGTTTGTGATTTACTGTTCGCAAAAGATCCTTCACAGGCATGTAATCTTGAACCCATGGTTCCTAAAGTCTTTAAAATGTTCTCATTTTTTAAATCAGAAGATTGCAAAGGCCGTCCGTCGACATAGGCCATGATGAAAAAAGTTACGTCTTTGTTCACATAAAAAATTTCAGGAGCTATTCCTAGTCTTGCAGCAAGAGTATGAGCATCAATTTCGCTTTGGCGCTCTTGAAGAGTATGTCTAGGATTTAAGGTTCTTAGAACGTATGTTCTCTCGTCAAGAGAAAAGGTATAAAGATTTCTAGACGACATACCTCCCTTAAGTTCAGTAAAATAAATATTCTCCTTGGGACAACTCTTATTTGCCAAGCTTTCTATCGCATCTTCTAGCGTATTGTTCAGTAATAAATTTAAAGTCTGATAGTTTAGCATGATGATGGTTTTGAAGATTAAATTACTTTTAACACAAAAGATAAATTTAGAAAAAAAATAACTATATTTTTCGGTTGAGAGCTCTTCAACCTTTTAGAGTAGAAATTTCTTCTTCTTATTAGGAGGTTTTTATAGGTTTTAAATACTTTTTAAAAAATATATTGACCGTTCGATCAAATTGTTGTATCTCTAGTATTAATCTTAAATTTTAATAATCCGAGAAGGAACGAATTATGACTGCTGCATTTTGGATGATTGCTCTTGTAATAGCGATTGGGCGTTTAGGAATGGAAATGTTTTACCCTGCACTACCTGCTATCCAATCTTATTTTTCAGAGTCTGTGTTTTCAGTTGAATTTGCAATAACCATTTACCTGGTAGGATTTACGTTATCTCAATTTATAGGAGGGATTCTTTCCGATTATGTTGGTCGTAAGAAAGTTTTTCTCTTAGGTATCCTTTGTTATATCGTTGGAAGTGTTCTATGTTTTACAAGTGGTAATGCCTATATTTTTCTTTTTAGCCGTCTTTTAATGGGCTTTGGAATAGGGGTTGGCCCTTCTGTTGGTCGGGCCATTCTTAGTGATCAGTATGCCTCTACAAAGCTTATTGGCCTTATTGCTACCTTAAGCAATGTTCTTGTAATAAGCAGTTTTGTAGGACCTATAATAGCAGGATGGCTTTTATCTTTTGCTGGCTGGCAATCCATCACTCTATTTTTAATAGTTTTAGGAATAATAAGCTTTATCGGTACGTTTACGTCAGTAAGTGAAACGCGAGACATGAGCAAGCATAATGCCTATTCCAGAACTCACTTAACAAAGGCAATGAAAGAACTTTTCCAAGATAAGCTCTTTGTAGGTGTCACTTTAATGAATGGAATTGCTTTTGGTATTATGATGGGTTTTGGACAAGTGGCCAGTATCACTGTCATTGAAAGGATGGGATATTCGCCAATTCTCTTTGGATGGATTATGGCAGGTGTGGCCATAAGCTATTTATTAGGGGGTGTAGTTGCAAAGAGGCTAAATAAGAAAATGACGCCCAAGAGTATTTTAGCTCTTTCTTTTTATGTAATTACAGTAACGGCAAGTATCACAACACTCTTATTATGTTATCAGGTAACGATAGGGACGTATATTCTTCCTATTATCGTAATCTTTGCCTTTTGCCGAGTGATTGTTCCTGTGTGTAGTGCCTTATCTGTAAGTAATAAAGCGCAGTCAGGACTAGCTTCTTCTTTCTTTGGCGTGGGGTATTTAGGTATATCAAGTCTCATCAGCTTCTTATTTGCCGTTGCTTTAAGTGGAAGTCCTGTTAGCCTATATGTAACCTTTGTGATTCTGGGGCTTTCTGGGTTAGGCATTTTAAGATGGTCTTATCAAGAAAAAAGAAGTATGGAAAAGGTAGAGAACTCTTCATTAGCCAAGTGAGAAAATATATGAATAATACAAAGGAAAAAATCTTAGAGGCAGCATTGGATTTGTTTGCCCAAAAAGGATTTGCAGGAACGTCGATTAATGACATTGCCCAGATGGCTCAAACGCAAAAAA
Organism: uncultured Alphaproteobacteria bacterium; assembly: GCA_964442815.1. Taxonomy (GTDB): domain Bacteria; phylum Pseudomonadota; class Alphaproteobacteria; order 16-39-46; family 16-39-46; genus CAYUAL01. The sequence goes on from CAYUAL010000013.1 coordinate 7,640, forward strand.
GCCTAATATATTATTATTTTAAGGACAAAAAAGAAGTCTGGCATGCTGCAAAAGCTTATATGACTGAACAAGCTATTAAGGAAGATTTGCCTTCTTCTTTTAAGAATGTCGAAGATTTTTTATGCAAAATTTTAGAGCAGAGACTAGCTTTTTATGAAGCTGATCCCCGTCTTGCTCGTCTTGTGAAGTGGCAAATGCTAGAAGATTCTTTTGAAGATTTACTTAGTAAAGGCAAGGGATCTCCCCTTCTATGGGTAGACACTATTAAAATATTTCAAGACCAAGGGAAGATAACAAAGGAGTATTCCCCAGAGCTCCTGAGTGTTTTTATCCATAGTGCTTTTTCTGGAGCTATTCTAGATGCACTTCATTTTTTTGCAACGCACCCTCAAGATAAAAAGAAATATATGGATATGGTTATCCAAAGTTTTATGAAGGGTTTTTGTTTGTAGGTTTCTATAAGTTAGGAATCTTATAATGCCTTATAATAGTTATGTTCCATGACACAGTCGTTAAATGTCATCCCGCGGCTTGACCGCGGGATCCAACCTACGCTCTTCGAGCTTCGGTTAGCAGGCCAAACAGAAGCGAGTTTAGAGCTAGGTTGTCCTCCGAAGTCTTGGCGTAGGAGGACTGGCTTCTTTCGGGTTACCCTAGACCCCCGCTATCAAGTAGCGGGGTGAAAATGAGTGCTGCTATGCAGCCAGTTATTTATTCTGGATTGCTACGCTCTCTATCGGTCGGTCGCATGACTATTAAGTGCCATCACGAGCCTACCAAAGCGTAGCGAGAGTAGGTGGGGTGATCTAGAAGAAAAAGCGAGAGCTCTACGAGCTCTCTCTTTAAATAAGATTAATACTGAAGATAAAATAACAGTTAAATAGTCTTTGTTGCTGTATGGCTAATCTTTTAAACTGCAACATGCAAAGCCGCTTTTTGGCGGGTTTTTACTCTCTTTAAGATTTGTAATGCAAAAAGAGGAAGGAAAAAAAGACATGCATATAAGGTTTTTCCAAAAATTAGCATATGAGTAAAAACAAGAAACTCGACTATGTATACACTTTTATGAAGCTTTTTCCATTTTAAAAAGCCCATCTTTTTAATGGCTTTATTTGTACTGGTATAGGTTAAGATAGCGAGAAGGGGAAAAGCCACTAAGATAACAGGGCCTATGCCAGGATGAAGGAGAAAAGGGATTGTTTTTATAATTCCACCGCGCTTGATTAAGAAACAAGCTAAATGGATGCAAGTATAAAAGAAACAGGCAACACCAATTTCGCGCCTATAAAGATTGAGCTTTTTTAATAAAAAGCTAGTCGGGAAAAGGCTTTTTAAAGGGTTGAGAAGAAGAACTCCTACTAAAAAGGCAGTGGCGATATATCCTGAATAAGAAGTCAGAGTTTTCCACGAAGAGGGATCCAGAATAAGCATTAAACTCATAATGGGTACACCAAAGTGTGTAACAATCCATCCTTTGTAATCATGCCAGATCTTAGATAAGTAAGAGGTCATTTAATGTCTCCATTATTAATTGATCGTTCGGTATAATTTCACAATAGTATATATTGAACGACCGGTCAATAATTACTTTTAAAGCAGATAAGGGTGATTTGGGAAGGCTTATAGAAAATCAGGATTTATAAAGATATAGAAAGAATTTTTTTAATAATTTTATTTCTTTTTCATTGTAATAGAAAGATAAGAAGAGTATATACCCCTTAGGGTTATAAGACTTTTTCGTATCAGAAATTTCTTAAGGATATATTTATGAAAACTAAAATATTTATTTATATTATTTTCCTCGTTGCAAGCTTGGCCTATTTTCCCTTGTAAACGCGTCTCTACCATCTGAGGAAAGCAGATCTCAAAACCCGAGAAAACGTCCGTTCCCTAAAATGAACGATACTCAAAACCTTACAAACCACCAGCATTCAACTGTATCATCTACATATGTAGAATCTACAAGTAGAGACACTGTACGAGGAATAAAGGATTATTTGAATGTAATGTTTTATCAAGCAAGAAATACCGATAATATAATTCTTGACATGAGTCAGGCAACGCAGCAAAGGACTCAACAAGTATTTGATGCAGACCAAGCAGCGCGTGATACTATTCTGGCCGATATCGCGTTGCGAGATCTTATGGACGATGAAAAAATAAAAAGAGATGAGGAAGCTTATAAGGAAGCTTATGAGGAGCTTGTAAAAAGAAGAAGAGTTAATCTGGAGAAATTACATGTAGAACGTCGCTGATCCTATTTCTAGGGTTCATATCAGTATTTCTTTTTGCTCTTGGTCTTTACATTTAATTTTTTACAGAAGCCACTTCTTCATATAAAATCCGGGCTACGTTATCCAAATGGACGGATAAAGGTAACGTAGGATCCGCAGCAGGGCCGATAGTTTCAATAGGAACCGCATTTATTCCTTTTTTGCGCAAGCTGTTTTGCACGACTTTATGTTGGAAAAGAATAAAGGGATTGTTAGAGATAACGAGATATTTTGCTTTATTAAGAGGGATTGCAGAGGTCCAAAACCGGGTATATTCTGCTCCTAAAGCGTTTAGATTTTGTTGAGAGTCTAACCAAAAGGAAATGGTATCTGCTGCTGTGGGGCGGCGGGGAGGATCTCCCATAAGAGGCGCGTTTACAAAGAGGACTTCTCCTTGATCTTTTTTATGTCGTAATTCTTTATTTTCAATTACTTGATCCCAAGCAAACTCAGCTGCTTCTTTTTCTATCTGGGGTAAGTTTGCTGGAGGAACCCATTCAGGTCTAAAAGGAATGGGAGAAAGAGATGGATTCAGTAAAACCTCAGCACTTTCTTGCGTAGGCTCTAAAGGACGGCCTCCCGTTAAGAAAACAATCTTGGTATTTTTGCGTGTTTGAGAGCTGAGACTCGGCCAAATTTGCTGAAGATAATAAAGACGATCACGCATCCGTTTTATAAGAGCACCTTGGATTAAAATATAATCATACTCTTGCCCAGAGGGTTTTCTCTCTTGGAGTAGCCCCATCTCGTCTAAAATCGGGAGAATTTGGTCTTTTTTGTCATTATAAGCTGTTTTATCCATATCCCAGCGCTCTTGCCCTGGTTTGCGTAGAAGCTCTTTTTGTGCGATCTCATTCATTTGGGTAAGGGAACCCTCATGAGGAAGATTTAGAACTTTGAAAAGCTTTTTGATAGAAGATAATAGTTTTTCTTGTTCTGTCAGATTTGCATCTGGAGCACAACAAGGTAATATCAATAAAAATAATAGAAGAAGTATTCTCATGGCTTACTTAAACTTTTTCGTCCAAGGGCGATTACCCATGAAATCTTTAGCAGTTTTAATTACCCAATGGGAAGTGGATTTATCCCAATAGAAAACATAACTTCCATTATGCCAAAAATCAAACCAATCTAAACAAATTGCTTGAGAAGGGCATGAAAAGGCTGCAGGAAAGGCATCTTGAAAAATAACAATAGATGCATCTGCAGGTATAGGTGCTAGATCTGATTTTTTAGGAAAAAAGACAATAGAGCCTTTTTCTTTCGTTGAAAAAGTTAAGTAGGGTTCAGATGTTTCTTGGGGCCATTTTTGAGAAGTGGAAAGAGCTAAAGCTTCTTCCCATCTGGCTCGCGTAAATTTATTTTTTCTGAGCGTAGAAACATACAAAATATTATTATCTTTAACACCCACAAGATCGGCTGCGCTTGCAATGAGAATAGTAGGGGAAGGGACAAATAATATAAGGGAAAAAGCTACGATAATGGGGAGCAGCCCGACAATTCTCCACAGAGTCTTCCATAAACATAGCCAAAGTCCTCCAAAAGTAATAAGACCGATAAATAGGGGAGGAAGAAGGGGAATTTGAAGCCGTGCCCCTGGCCAAGCGCTTATCCATAAGGCTATGTTTGTCATAAGATCGATGCCATGGCCCATTAAATAAAAAGGACCTGATTCAAGGCCTAAGTGGAAAGGGGCCAAAAGGACTCCTATAAATCCCCAAGGCAAAATCCAAAAGCCAGTCAGAGGGATGGACAAAAGATTGGCTACAAAGCCTTGGAGCGTGAACTTATGAAAAAAGAAAATAGTATAAGGCGCTGTGGCAAGTGTTGCAATGAGCGTGCTGAATAGTATCCCTAATACATAATTAAAAAGGCGTCTGAGGTAAGGAAATCTAGGCTCAAGTGTTTGAGAGACGTGCCTTTCTCCCCAAGCTTCATACGCTGTGATAAGAGCAGTGACGGCGGCAAAAGAAAGACAAAAACTGGCGCTCACAAGGCTTTCTGGAAATATAAGAAGTATACATGTTGAAGCAAGGGCAACAGAGCGGATGGTTAAAGCTATTCGATCTAGTAAAATGGCGACTAATACAAGGCTTGTCATGATAAACGCGCGTTCTACGGGATACCCTGCGCCAGAGAGACCTAAATAACCTAGAATAACAAAGAAGGCACATACGCTAGCCCATTTTTTAACAGGGTAAGAGAGGACGACGCTAGGAAATAGGCATAAGAGCCGTCGGCTCAGCAAAAAGACAAAAGCTGCAACAAGGCTAAGATGAAGTCCCGAGATGGCTAGAATATGGGCTATTCCTGCATTAGCATAAGCATCAGATATGGCTTGAGGGATACCGGAGCGATCTCCGGTAATGAGAGCGGCTGCAATGGGGCCTGTGGGGGAAGAAAGCTTTTCTATAAGATGTGCAGTCAAACTATGACGCAGCGTTTGAATCCAAGTAGAGAAAGAAAAGAACGAACTTTGCTTTAAAAGAACAGGAGGTGAGGTTACATAGCCGGTTGCGCCTACTCCTTCATAATAGGATTTTCGCCGAAAATCATATCCTCCTGGCAAAGCAGGCCAAGGCAAAGGATGAAGTTTTACTTTTAAGTAAATGCTATCTCCGGGTTCTAAAGGATAGTGAATCTGGGAAGGGCGTAAAGTAAGACGTATTTTCTTTGGAAAAGAGGCAATCTTTTTTTCTTCTTTGTAAGGATAGTCTTCATCAAATGTGAGGTCTTTAAGAATAAGACGAACACTAGCAGGAGGGTATTCTATACGTTCTATTTTGCCTTTTACACCAATGGGGCCTACATTTTTTTCAAGAAAAGGTGTTGCAAGATATTGTGTTTTAAAACATATCAGGCTAAACCCTAAACTGCTCCATACCAAAAATGAAAAAGCGAGAAAGGGCAAAGGATAGGAACGTAGGCGCTTATAAAAAAAGACCCAAAGAATAAAAGAAGGCACAAAAAAAAGAAGCGGGTAGAGCAGTTTGGGCTCAAAGGGCAAAGAAAAATAAAACGCAATGCCGCATCCCATAGCTACTGGTAGCCATAGAATCCACTGAGTGCGTTCTTGGAGAAGCGTTCTATTTAGAAAAAAGTTAATCTTTTTGCCTATACCTAATTTGTTTCTTTATAAGAGAAAAAAAATAAAAAAACCGCAATAAAAATTGCAAAACCTTTGTTTTTTTAATATCATATATGATATGAAAATGGTGCTTGATACCAATATTCTTGTAAGTGGCTTACGATCCAATAAAGGAGCTTCTTACATTATTTTGCAAGAAATAGGATATGGGGCAGTGAATGGAATTATCTCTGTTCCTCTTCTTCTTGAATATGAAGAAGTGCTAAAGAGAAGGCAAAATCTAGAGGTTTTTGAGCTGAAACCCTCTGATGTAGATGCCATTCTTAATATGGTTTGT
>CAYUAL010000013.1:13347-18696 GCA_964442815.1 uncultured Alphaproteobacteria bacterium
GCATATAACTCCTTATTATCTTTGGAGGCCGTGCTTAAAAGATCCTGGAGATGATATGCTTTTAGAGTTAGCAGTATGTGGAAAAGCACAATTTATTGTGACCCACAATATAAAGGATTTTAGGGGTATAGAAAAATTTGAACAATTAAAAGTTATTACACCTCAATATTATTTGACTTTACTAGAAAGGAAAAGGTTATGAGTAACTATGCTTTGAGAGTGCCAGATTTTCTTATGAAAACAGCACGGTTTATTGCTAAAAAGGAAAAAACTTCCGTTAACCAGCTTTTTGTAACGGCGATTGCGGAGAAACTTTCTGCTTTACAAACAGAGGAACTATTGCAAGAAAGAGCTGCTTTAGCTTCTTCAGAAGCTTATTTTGAAACACTTTCTAAGGTTTCTTCACGGGAGCCTTTGGTACAAGATAAAAAAGGCATATGATAAGTCTTGCTCAGGCTTGACCCGAGCATCTATAATTTTTACTTTAGAAGATCATCGCGTCAAGCGCGAGGATGACTTTTTTATATGATTTAAAAAGAAAGTATATCTATGACTGTTATCACGCGTTTTGCGCCTTCTCCCACAGGATATTTGCATATTGGATCTGCTCGAACGGCTTTATTTAATTGGCTTTTTGCACGGCATCATAAAGGAAAATTTTATTTGCGTATAGAAGATACGGATCGTGTGCGCTCAACACCTGAAGCTATTGATGCTATTTTTTCAGGTTTGAGTTGGCTTGAGCTTCAGTGGGATGGAGAGCCTATTTTTCAGTTTGACCGAGCAAAACGTCATCAGGAGGTGGCTCATACTCTTCTAGAACAAGGAAAAGCCTATTATTGCTATGCTAGTCCGGAAGAACTGGATGAAATGCGTCAAAAGGCTATGTTGGAAGGGCGACCGGCACGTTATGATGGTCGGTGGCGTAATCGGGATCCTAAAGAGGCTCCGGCAGGTGTGAAACCCGTTATCCGTTTAAAAGCCCCTCAAGAAGGCTTTACCGTAGTGCAAGATCTTGCCCAAGGGGAAGTAAAAGTTGCTAATACGCAGCTAGACGATATGGTGCTTTTGCGTTCTGATGGGACTCCTACATACATGCTAGCGGTGGTTGTAGATGACCATGATATGGGGGTTACTCATGTGATTCGGGGGGACGACCATCTTACCAATACCTTTCGTCAGTATCAAATTTATGAGGCTATGGATTGGGCTATTCCTTTATTTACGCATATTCCGCTTATTCATGGGGCGGATGGGGCTAAGTTATCTAAGCGCCATGGAGCTTTGGGAGTATACGCGTATAAGGACATGGGACTTTTGCCAGAAGCCATGCGTAACTATCTTCTCAGACTAGGATGGAGCCATGGGGATGATGAGATTATCTCTACGGAACAAGCCATTGAATGGTTTGGAGTTGAGAATATTGGCAAATCACCTGCACGGTTTGATATGGCAAAACTTACCAATCTCAATGCGCACTATCTAAAAGAAACGGACAACCAAAGGCTACTTGCTTTGATTAAAGAAGGGCTTGAGAAACAAAAAGGATCAAGTTTAACATCGGAAGATGAAAGACGTCTTTTGGAAGGTATGGAAGGCCTTAAAGTGCGATCTAAAACCCTTACAGAACTTCAAGAATCAGCTTTTTTTTATATTGCTCCTTTGCCTTTAAAAGTAACGGACGAAGGAAAAAAAATCCTGACACCTGAAGCCAAAGAAAGACTGATAGATCTTTGTAATGCTTTGGAAGGTTCTGGTATTTTGTGGGGAGCGCCGCTTTTAGAGGCTTTTGTAAAATCGTATGTAGAACAGAAGACTTTAAAACTAAAAGATATAGCTCAACCTTTACGAGTTGCTTTAACTGGATCCACGGTTTCTCCTGGTCTTTTTGAGGTGATGGAAGTTTTAGGTCAGTACGAGACCTTGAAGCGGCTAAAAATTAACATAGGATAGGGGTGAGTTCGTAAATTCATTTTAGAGATATGCACCATACCTCCCCCCCCTGGGTATTAACTCCAGGGGGGTGCTAGTATTGTGGGGTTATCTCTGCCTTAATAGTAGGTAACGTAAGGCATCATAAAAAGAAACATTTTGAACGCTATCTAGATCTACAGGGAATCCATAATAATTTTCTCCTGCTATACGTACGCGTAAGTTAGTGTCCTCACTCAATACTCTTCTAAGCATTAGATCTAGAAGAGGAAAAATATAGTTGCCATCTTCATCCTTTTCTATTTCAAAGTCTTCATAAAACCATTGAATTGCTTGTCTAAGCCTCCTTTCTTCTGTTCCTAAGGTACAGACCCAAGGGTCCTTTTCCATTATGGGTCGTATTTCAGCATCAAGTTCTGCTCTATTCGCATTTAGATAATCAAAAATTGCTTGACGGTGAGATTTAGGTAAGGATCTTAGATTTACTCTACGTCCATCCCAAAAGGCTCTTCGTAAGTCTGGTATATATGTACTTTCGACGAGTTGCTGAAGAGAAGTAAGAGTATTTGGGCGCTGTGTATAGCCCCGATTGATACGCGATGAAAAATCAAAAGTACCATCTGGGTTGATATTTATAAAGTATGGATCTACATTGAATCTCAAAGAAAATCTAGATGCAAGATTAGGGTATAAAATCTTATGAAAGTCGTAAGTACCATAAGTTACTCTGCCACCTAGATGACCATCTTCAAGAAGGCGTAAATCTGCTGATGTATTTAAAGAACGTACTAAGGTAAAATCTACATCAGGATTTCTATTTTCCCATTCATTTAGGTTTGCACTGTTTGCAGTTACACGTGCCTCCTCACAACCCAAGAGTTCTAGGGTTTTTAGGTTTGGAAAAATCTCTTTGAGATTTAAAGCTGGTAGGAGATCTATACTAAAGCAGTTACATCGGCTATTTCCAATAAAGCGTAGATTAGGGAGCAGTTCTCCAATAGATTCTAAGAGAGATGTATATATTTGTTTCCCTTCACTAGTTGCACTAAAGGCAAAAACTATCTCCTGCACAGAAGGTAGAACAATAGGTTCTCCCTCTAGAGGAGTCAGTATGTGAAGAAGTCCTTGCCAGAGCGCTTGTGGGGTTAGGTAATCGTTTTCTATTACATCTACTTCTAATCGGCGAACATTTGGGGTAAGAATAGAGGGATCATAAGAAGGATTAAAATATACAGGTTCACCGCACCTACCTTTAGGTATAAGCGTACACCTTACAGTATGCTCATCTATTCTGGTGTATTCTACAGATCCTGTTCTTGTTATTGAGGAAGCAGTACGAGGAGCAGCTGCGGCGGCACCTTCATTTTGAGTATCGTTATTCATTCCATAAGAATGGGTAGTTATAGTTCCTATAAGAGCCGTAAGGGCTACTAATCTTTTAAATGTGTATTTCATGATGTATAAATCTTTTTAAATATATTATGCAAATATTGCGTTAATAACTACTGATGGTATTAATATATGTACTGAATAAAAATTTTCAAGGCTTTACCGAAAAAAAAGAAAAGAACATTTTTTTGCTCTAGGCGGTAAGGAATACATCTCGTATAACGAAAAAAGTATCTTATAGAAATATAGACAAAGAGGTAATTCTACATGGCCGGTAGCGTCAATAAAGTCATTCTGGTTGGGAATCTAGGCAGAGATCCTGAAGTACGTCATTCACAGGACGGCTCTAAAATAGTGCAGCTTTCGGTTGCCACAAGCGAATCTTGGAAAGATAGGGCCACGGGAGAGAGAAAAGATCGAACCGAATGGCATCGCGTTGTCATATTTAATGATAGACTAGCAGAAATAGCAGAACGCTTTTTAAAAAAAGGTTCAAAAGTATATCTAGAAGGCCAACTTCAGACTCGAAAGTGGACAGATAATAATACGCATACGGATCGGTATACAACGGAAGTAGTCTTATCTCGTTTTAAAGGCGAGCTTACCCTTCTGGATGGTAGAGGAGAAGGTGGTGGTGGGCAAGCTTTAGAAGAATTTGATTCTGTGGATTCTGGACCAAATAATGGAAATAGTAATTCTGTAAGGGAATCTTCTTCCAAAGCTCTTTCTGACTTTGATGACGAAATTCCTTTTTAACATTGTCATTGCGAGGGCCTGAAAGGCCCGTGGCAATCCAGAATATGAAAAGTGCTGCGCAGCAGCGCTAGTTGTCATCCTGAACTGACAGATGTCACCCTGAACTTGTTTGGCTACGCCGCTCCTTCGGATTCAGGGTCTCATCATATTTCCTGAGATGCCGAACCAAGTTCGGCATGACATGGATGAAAAGCTCTAACGGGCTTTTTAATCATGGTAACCTTCTGCGATGCGGAGTCTTAATGCGGTGCCTTCACTCAGAACATTTTGAAGCATAAGTCTGGCTAAGGGACGCCCATCTATCTCCGCCTCATCTCGAGGGCCAAAAACTTCTGGATACCCCTCACACAGAGTCTCTAGCGTCCGTTCTAATAGCATACTTTCTGCAACTAAACCGTCTCTTTGTGTCGTATTGCCCCTAGTATTTATAAAAGCAATCTTTCCGGTAAAACCCCTTGTGTACATAAGCGGGATAGGTTCACGGCTTGCAGGAGTATTTGTAATATCAATGAGCCTAAGAGAAGGATGCCAGTATGACTCATAATTGACTCTATGTGCTAAATAACGTCGTGTGGCTTTCGGCCAATGTTGGTACGGGTAGTAGTATTTGTTCTGGTAGTTTTCAGGCCTGTGGAGCCTGTCGTTGCCGTCATCCCGTAGATACAGGTAAGAATTAGGGTCTCTTGTATAATCTCTTATTAAATAAAAAGGGTTATCAGAGAGTACTAACACTTTCAGGTTTGGAAACGGACTAGTGTTTATAAAAAAATCTTTTAATGCATTAATATTTTGATATATATCAACCGGTACTGGCAATTTTATATCTAAGTTTCCCAGTAACATATCTGAGAGATTCCCCCTTAAGGTCTGGTTATTGCTTAAATCTAAAGTGACTAAAGAAGGATGTGCATCGCGTAAGTAAATTACATCTTCGGCACTCAGATCACAGTTTCCAAGCTCAAGTGTTTGTAAAATAGACTTACCCTGCAGTCTTCTTAATAGGGTAGGAAGATGTCCTGTTACCTTGTTATATGAGACATCTAGAGAAGTAAGATGAGGAAAGTATCTGCCTATCTCGGGAGTGCTTCCTTCTGTATCAAGGCGGTTATTATTCATAATAATGGTATTAACGGATCTTCCTAAAAATGCTCCTATAACTTGGATTAATATAGGTGCATTGCGGTTTTCTTGGTCAGGCGTTGCATATTCAAACCTTATGCATGTAAATCTTTGGCGGATAATTTCTATGCCTTCTTTACGGTTATCAACTAT
>CAYUAL010000014.1:0-12982 GCA_964442815.1 uncultured Alphaproteobacteria bacterium
GAAATAAGGATCCTTGCGGATACGGCATGGGGCTTCTCCGGGGTGTAATCAAACCGTCATCCTCGGGCACCGACCCGAGGATCTCATATAGATACTCGTGTCAAGCACGAGTATGACGATATGTGTGAGGGAATACGACTTTCAATCTATATTTACATATTCCGCATCTAGTGGACGAGAAGCAACTTTTTTATATCCTATGGACAAATTTTTTCGTAAAGTACTATGCATGCAAATTACAGCTATAAAAACACATAAAATTCAGCCAAAAGAATCTCTGGAAAAAATTATCGATCAGTATATTCCTGATCTTCCTGATGGGTCCGTTCTTGCTATCACTTCGAAAATTGTAAGCTATTGCCAAGGGCGACTTTTTCCTAAAGACCTTGCCTCGAAATATGATCTCATATCCCAAGAAGCAGATCTTATTGTGGATACAAAAGAAAACCCTTATGGGACTTACTTAACCATTAAAAATGGAATTCTTTTATTATCCGCAGGAATTGATGAATCTAACTCTAATGATACATATATTCTTTACCCGACAAATATCCAAGAAATAGCCGCCACACTATGGAAACACTTAAGAACTACAAGGAACATTAAAAACTTGGGTATTATTATTACAGACAGCCGTACAACGCCTCTACGTCGGGGCATTATAGGAGTTTGCCTTGGGTGGTGCGGATTTGAGCCCTTTTATTCTTATATTGGAAAACCTGATATTTATGCAAAACCTCTACATGTCACACAAATGAATATCTTAGATTCTCTTGCTGTTGCTTCTGTCTTTATTATGGGAGAAGGAAACGAACAAACTCCTTTAGCCATAATAAAAGAAGCTCCTAAAATTTCCTTCTTAGACCGTCCTCCTACTCCAGACGAAGAAGAGAGTCTTACTATCCCTCTTGAAGAAGACATTTATGCCCCTATTTTCCAATCTGTTAAGTGGATAAGAAAGTAACTTCTTAGCTGATGATGTTGAGTTTACTCTAGAAATAGGCGCCCTTCATCAAGATTAGGACTAGGATGCTTTTTAGATAATACTCCTAAAGCTCATGCTCGGTCAAAAATCTACCTATTAGCCTACTTGTATATGGCCGCATTCTTTCTAAATCTGCTGATTTTACTACATACCCTTCAATATGAATATTTATGTTTTCGTTGGTATCTAATAAACTTAAAATCCTCGTAATTGTTGCATTGTCTAATGTTGTATAGGTTCTTTCTGAGAAAAATAACATTTTAAAGTCAGGCTTAGCTTTTATGGCGTTTACTATCATACCCATGACAACATTACTCACGCCAGAATCTATAAGGCCCAAAAAAGAAAGTGTCCTATTTAATACGAGCGTTTCCACGAATGCTCCTCCCTCTTCATCTCCTAAGGGTAGATTAATGTACAAAATATGCGGCGCTTGCTTATTAGGATCTTTTAAAACTTCTTTCACAGCAGCTAAGATTGTCGGGGCTGGTCCATTACTCTGCAAGGTTAATTCTAGCTGTTCCTGCATGGCTCTTCTAACTATATCCGCATCTCTCACTGTATCTTCAAGATACCCCAAGCTTCCTCTTCTCATACGTTCTCTTAAATCTATATGGGAAGGACTTCTTTCTTCTAATTTTATCTCGGAAGGGCTTCCTATAGAAGGCGTACTTATATGCATATCCCTCTCTTCCGTGTCCATTGCTAAAGCAGAGGAAAAACCTAATCCAACACAAACGCAAAAGGTTCTTATTAAAGATATTTTCATGATGTTCCTTTCTAATTGCGCTTTAACATAAAGTCTTCCTCTTTATTTTTCAAGCAATCCTGAGCAATAGTCGCATTTTATATGCCAGGGCAACCTCATGTAAGTTTACAGCTTTTTTGTGAAGAGAATTGATGTGTTGGATGAAACCCTTACCTCTCCCTTTGTGGGAGAGGTCGCTCCAAAGGAGCGGGTGAAGGGTATTTAAACTCGTCAAAAAGTGTCATCCCGCGACTTGATCGCGGGATCCAGGATAATAAATTGAGTTCTTTAGAGCTCTCAATACACTATTCACTTGATATTTTATAAATCATACTTGAACCTTTGGATTCCACGGTCAAGCCGCAGAATGACAATCAAATTTATTTTTTTAGATTTTCTTATATCGAACTAATGTTAGCTTTCCCCCTCACCCGGAGCTACGCGCCGACCTCTCCCACAACGGAAGAGGTTAATATCTTCACCAATTTTCATAAGGTGGTCCTATTTTACGTGCAAAAAAAGATTGAATTTTTCTTAAGGTGCCGTAGAGTAGTTCCTTATATTTTTGTGTGTGCTTTTTCATGTCCTCTATTCCCCCTTCTACGTCAGAATCTCCTGCCGTATCGCGCTTTATTCCTATCCTCATGACCACAGCTGTAGCGCTTGGTTCCATGTCTATTACTATTTTCACACCTGCTTTACCTACAATCGAGTCCGATTTTCAATGCGGTACAGATAAAACACAACAGCTCCTAAGCCTTAATTTTGGAAGCATCGCCATATCGGGTATTATTTATGGAGCGCTCTCTGAAAGTTTTGGCAGGCGCCCTCTTTTTCTATTCGGGTATCTTCTTTTTTCTGCAGCTGCGTACTTAAGTTTTCTCGCCCCTTCTATTGACGTATTAATGACTCTACAAATGCTGCAAGGCATAGGAGCAGGCGTAGGAACTACCCTTTCTTTAGCAGTTATCAGAGACGTATATCATGGCAAAAAGGCTGCAAAAATCCTCTCGGCCATAGGAATTGTTATGCCTTTATCTCCTGCTTTTTCTCCCTTTATTGGAGGGTATCTCACAGATTATTTTGGGTGGAGATCTATTTTCTTTGTACTGGGAACAGCTGGATTTCTTCTGTTTCTCTCTTTAATTGGAAAGTTTCCAGAAACTCTCCAGCACTCTGAAAGAAAACCTTTCTCTCTTTTAAACAATTTAAAAGGCTATGGTCGTACCTTAAAAAACTCCCTTTTTTCACGACTTATGCTGCTCCCTTGTCTGGGATTTGCAGGATTATGGGCTTATAGTTCTGCAGCGCCCTTTTTCTTTATAGATACACTAGGCTTATCCGCAAGCGCTTATGGTCTGTATCCTATTATCTCTGTCCTAGGAATAGTTATAGGAAATGGGTTTGTGAACCGTTTAGTTCATATTTGGCCTTTAACCCGTTTCATTCAATCAGGAGCACTTTTATGCCTTTGCTCTACCCTTTCTCTTCTATATATAGTTATATTAAATGTCCTTTCCCCTCTATGTTATGCCCTAACAATGACAGTATACTGCATTGGTTTTGGCGCCATATTTTCTTCTTCGCTTACGCTTGCCATGGAATATACTTCCCACGGAAAAGGCTTTGGTGCAGCCCTTATTAGGGCAGGGCAAATCCTGTCAGCGTCCATAGCCGTATCCACTATGGGTATAATTTTTAAAAGCACGCTTTTTGAGCCTACTCTTTTCATTTTAGTTTGTATTCTTATTCTCAATGGGATTGTTTGGTCTCTTCCAAAGGAAATCTCAAATTGAAACCCAACCGTTTTCCTGTATCCTTATATTCTTTAAAGAGATCCCTCCCGCATCTGCTTGTTTTATCTATTATTTTGACGGAAATTGCGACGGGGCTTTATACTCCAACGCTTCCTCTTATCAGCATCTATTTTGGGGTTACAGAAGAGGCTATCGCTCCCACGTTAAGCCTCAATCTTCTCGGCATTGCTTTATCTGGTCCTTTTTACGGCCCTTTATCGGATCGATTCGGACGCCGTAAAACCTTGTTAGGTGGCATTTTTCTTTTTACAGTCGGAAGCTTTTTGTGTCTTTTACCTTCTAACCTTTCTTTTCTTATTATTGCTCGATTCATCCAAGGGCTAGGAGCTGGTGTTGCCGGTGTCCTCAGTATGGCCATGGTCAAAGATATTTTCAGGAGAGAAGAGTGTGCCGAAGCTTTTTCTACCATGGACATGTACATTGTCTTAGCACCTGCCTTTTCTCCTATACTAGGAGGATACATTGCCGAAAATCATGGATGGCGTCTTAATTTTTATGTCATTTTGATTGGAGCCCTTATTACTCTTTTCATTCTTTTCCTTTTTCTACCCGAGACTTTATCTTCTAAAAAACGCTCTCCTCTTTCTGTATCCCACCTCACAAAAACATATCTCAGTCTCCTACAAAATCAATTTTTCGTAGGAAATGCGATTGTCTCTGGTCTTGTCTTTGGAGGGTTCTGGGCCTTTCTTGCTGCTTCCCCTTATCTCCTCATAGAAAGGTTTGGATTTAGCGTCTTCGAATTTAGTATTTACACAGCGTGGGGCGTTTTAGCTTATGTAATTGGAGCCTGGCTTAACAAAAAATATATCCGCAAAAAAGGGATTCCTTTCTTTCTCTCTTGCGGTTTATGGGGTATGTTTTTATCAGGAATTTCCATGATACTAGTCGCCTTTTTCTTACCCGATTCTCCTTTTTGGATTCGTATAACAACATGCTTTTATCTAGGCTTTACAGCGTTTGTATTTCCCAATACAGGAACACGAGCTATGGAGATTTTTCCGGCTTATAGTGGGTTTGCTTCTGCTTTACTTATCACGTTTGAGATGGGGATTTCCTCTCTCTCTGCAGAACTTGCCTGTTGGCTTTACGAGAATTCCTTTATGCCACTCGCTCTTTTAATGTTTGCAGAAGTCTTTATTTCCTTTGCACTTTTTCTTTATTTGGAGAAAAAGCAAAAATCGAGCCTTTCTTAAAACCAGTATAATAAAAGCTCGGGATCCCATTGAAGGTCAAAGACTCGCTCCTGGTCGCTAGGAAAAATTACCCCAACAACATCTCTAGAAAAAAGAACCTCTGTACCAGAAGGAAAAAAATCCACAGAAGAACGTAGCACTCCTGTAAGAATTAAAGGTAGCATACTCCTTGGACAACGGAGTGTGGCTCCTTGCGCGCCTATATGTATTTTTTCTTCCCCAGGCTGAGATAGGGTGAGAATAGGAGTCTCTATTTCTATCCAATCGTCAGTATACCCTGCTTGCCTTATAAAAGCTTCTACATCATTTCTAGTATAAAAAAAGGGACCTATATGTATCTTAACTGTATT
Organism: uncultured Alphaproteobacteria bacterium; assembly: GCA_964442815.1. Lineage (GTDB taxonomy): Bacteria > Pseudomonadota > Alphaproteobacteria > 16-39-46 > 16-39-46 > CAYUAL01. The sequence continues at coordinate 5,097 of CAYUAL010000014.1, forward strand.
GCTTTCCTCCCCTTGCTCTTTACTAGGATGTGTCCTGTTTCTAAAAGAGGGTTCTCCTCCTTCTGTATTTAAGTTCATCCCTTGCACTGCAAGATTTAAAGAAAAAAGGCTTATGAAAAATAAAATAACTACAATACGAGACATTTAAAAAATATATACGCTTATAGAGAAATGCTAAGTGCCACTTAAACGTGGGAAATGTCTTTTTCCTTCTGCACTAAAAGCTCATCTACTTTCTTCACAAAGTCGTCTGTTATTTTTTGAATTTCATCGGAAAAATGATGGCCTTCATCTTCAGAAAGAGAAGAATCTTTTTCCAAAGCTTTGAGTACATCCATTCCATCCCGACGAACGTTACGAATACTGATGCGAGCTTGTTCCGCATATTTGGCAGCAACCTTGATTAGTTCCTGGCGGCGTTCCTGAGTTAACTCAGGTAAAGGAATACGGATGAGCTGGCCTTCTGCCATGGGATTAAGGCCTAAGCCCGCATCCCGAATGGCTTTTTCAACAACCTTTACTAAAGATTGATCCCACACTTGGACAGTAATCATACGTGCTTCTGGCGTATTAATGTTTCCTACCTGCGTTATAGGCATTTTAGCTCCGTAGGCTTCCACCACAACGGGATCTAACAAATTAACTGAAGCACGTCCCGTTCGGAGTCCACTAAATTCCTTTTTAAGTACGTCTAATGCTCCTTGCATACGACGTTGTATATCATTGAGATCTTCCGTTACTTTAGGGTTTGTCATGTATCTAGCCTTCTACTTCTTTCATTTTCTATTATTTAGGACCCACCCAAGTGTAGGTACCCTTACCACAAACAACATCTGCAAAAGAATCCACCCCATGAAGAGAAAACACAATAATAGGCATCGCATTTTCTCGCGCAAGAGCAATAGCCGTTGCATCCATTACTTTTAAGTTTTTAGATAACACTTCTGTGTAATCCAACGATTCGTATCGCACAGCATTAGGATCTTTGTGAGGATCTGAGGTATAGACACCATCGACTTGCGTTCCCTTCAGAACGACGTCACATCCCATCTCCGTAGCACGTAAGGTTGCCGCTGTATCTGTAGTAAAATAAGGGTTCCCCGATCCAGCTGCAAAAATAACAATGTGTCCCTTTTCAAGATGATGTAAGGCACGACGTTGTATATAAGACTCACAGACCGTAGGCATAGGAAGAGCAGATAAAACTCTTGTGGGTAGCCCCTGTTTTTCAAACGTATCCTGAAGAGCAAGAGCGTTAATAACTGTTGCAAGCATACCCATATGGTCGCCCGTGACGCGATCTACTCCTTGAGAAGACCCAGAAAGCCCCCGAAAAATATTCCCACCCCCAATAACTAAACAAATTTGCACTCCCATTTTATGGACATGCAGTACTTCCTTAGCCAACTTATCCAACACAGAAGGATCTATGCCGTATTCCTTATCCCCTGTTAGGGCTTCACCAGATAATTTTAAAAGAACACGTTTATAAAGGGGTTTCATACTTTGTGTCATTGATACGTTGTTTTATGCTGTAAAAAACTCTTCTTACTTTATAAGCAGAGAAAGGAAAATCTGTCAAAATGATCTTTTGTTTTTGGCTCTTTTTTTATTTTGTCATGCTGAACTTGTTTCAGCATCTCAGAAAATATAATGAGACCCTGAATTAAGTTCAGATGGACATTTCCTAGCAAAGAAGGAGCAATCTCTAAAAACCTTGTATAAAATAATACCGTTATGATAGCATGTAAAAATTATTAAACAGGATTTTATTATTATGAGCAGATTGTATATTGTCTTATTATCTCTTGTAGCTTGGAGTAATGCTTTGTGCGGCCTCGATGGAGTAGATGAAAAAGATCAACATTCGCATGCAAGCGATTCACATTGCTCACAGGTAAACCATACTACTAAGGCAAAGCTAGTAGCTACAGAAGAAGGATGGTCACTGCCCGTAGATCCTTTTGTTGCATCTAAAGGGGGCTGGTACGCAACCCAAAAGACGCAAGAAGATTTGGCAAGCCTTGTACGTAATAAAGATCCCGTTGCTGCTTATTATTTAAGTAATGTATTTTCGAATTTGGGAGATGACGATGATTCTGAAAAATGTGCTTTTATAGCGAAACAGGGCTTTTTAGATATTATCCACGATCCTACTGCTTCTTCTTTTCGTAAAGCCTTGGCTTTTTGGTACCTAAGTCTTCTCAATAATCCAGAAGGATCTAGAATAGAAGCTAGAAAGGCTTTGCAAGAGATGCAGGAATCTCAAAAATCTACTCTTTTTTTATTGTGGGATGCTTATTTGGCCCTTATGAATAAAGAGTATGTAGCTTCCATAGACTCCCTTCGACAAGCAGAAGAAGAGTATCCTCGCGCGTTTCTATATGAAGCTGATATCTATATAAGACAAGGAAATTATTTAGACGCTATTGAACCTTGCTTACAAGCACTAAGACGTAATATCTCAGAAGCATATGCAGTACTCTATGAAATAACCACTTATGATAAAAGAATTTTCATAACTATTGCAGGAAAATTAAAAGAAAATTCTTTTGGAGAATTTAACTCTCCCACTAACCTTTTGGAAAGAGCAAATACAGCAAGAGCATATGAAAAACTAGCATTAATTGCCCTCCAAAAAAGTAATTTTGCCTTAGCAGCAAGAAACTATGTAAAAAGCGCAGAAGCCGGATTACCTCACTATTTCCAGAACGCTTCTGATCTTTACAGAACTTTAGGGGATACTGATTTAGCTTCAGGCTATGAAAAATTTATAGGACCTTTTTCAGGGCGTTTTAAGATAGAACCATATATAAGACAACTTGCCGAGAGAGCATTTGAACCTTCTTAAAAAAATAAAAACGATACTAAATAAAAGTGTACTCTGTGCTCTATTTCTTCTCCTTTTCACAATAGTTTTTTGTGGAAGATTTGAAAGAGATGATGACATTGACGTTACTTTTTTTGATGTAGGGCAAGGCCATTCCACTCTTATAAATATCCCTAATGGTCCTTCTATCTTAATTGATGCAGGTGAAGGAATAGGAGATGAACAACCGCGTGAGAGTACAAAAAAAGATATTATCGTAGATAGAATAGAACATCATATCAAAAAAAGTCGTCCCACAAACCAAGGAACTTACGATCTTCTTCTTATGGCAACACATGCAGATAGAGATCATTCTGCTTGGTTACCTTATATTTATAGGAACCTTAAGGGGAGGATAGAAGATATAAGAGTGGTTTCTTTTTTTGGTGGTAATCCAAAGGAGTATGGTTTTGAGGCAGGCTTAATTAGAGAATTAAAAACCTCTCAGCGGGAGATTCTTGGAATTAACCATCTCTTTGCAAGTGAAGTAGAGTATGATGTTGAACAATTACATCCTGATTTTCTAAGACTAAGCCAATTTGGCCCTGCGAACCTTCGCATCCTTGCAATGAATAAAAGTATCCCTCGCCCTAAAGATACTAACCCTTCTAGTTTAGTTATCCGGTTTGAATATGGTGTAAAAAGCGTCATGATATCAGGCGACGCACCCGGTGATATTATTGACGACCTTCTTGCTAGAACTATGCATAAAGAAAGACAGTATGAGTCTTTACGTTCCGATATTTTATTATTAAGCCACCATGGTGCAAAAGAAAATGGGACAAACAGTATGGGATGGCTCGATGCTGTAAAACCTAAATATGGGGTAATTAGTGCTGGTTTCCAGCAAACATATAAACATCCTACGGCAGCGGCATTAACGCGCCTAGTTGCTGTAATGGATAAAGATCTGAAAGTAGAGCCTCATGAAGTTGCTTCTTTTGGTAATGTTGCAAGTTATATTACCGATACAGAAAACTTTATACCTCTGAGAGAAACAAGAGGAAGACTTAAGTATTCTTACTATAGGACAAATTATCCTATCTTCGCGACACGACAATCGGGAGATATCTCTTTCTCATGGGGACTAGAAGATCCATCAGTTAAAATAAATTTTGAAAATCCACCTATACCTGGTGCTGATGAACCGAGAGGAGATGAAGGAGACGAAGAAGGTGATGACGCAGAAGATAAAGAAGAAGGTGACGCTACAGGTGCAGGTGCCGCAGATGAAGCTGGCGATTAAAACTTCAGTTTTTCTTAATAATACTCAGCAATATACCTTAAAAGCGCCATCCCGAACTTGTTTCGGGATCTTTATGTTCCTATGAGTTGCTGACTTCAAAAGAAAATCTGTCAAATACCTATAAAAAAAGTCATCCTCGGGCTTGACCCGAGGATCTCTAAACAGAACAGATTCTCGCGTCAAGCGCGAGAATGACCTTCAATTCTTTCTATTTCAGCTGCGCAGCAACTTCAGCAGCAAAGTCTTGAGTTTTCTTCTCGATACCTTCACCGAGACCAAAGCGTAAAAAGCCAGCTAAACGAACAGGCGCACCTACTTCTTTAGCAGCATCTTCTACGACCTTAGAAATCTTTGTCTTACCATCAATAACATACACTTGTTCCAGTAAAACAACTTCTTCGTAATATTTACGAATACGGCCTTCAACCATCTTTTCAATAACTTCTTCAGATTTACCAGAAGCTTTTGCCTGTTCCCGGAAAATATCTTTTTCTCTTTCTAGGTTTTCAGGTGCCACCTCTGCAATGGTTAAAGCTTCTGGCTTTGCTGCAGCCACATGCATTGCAAGATTATGCCCGAGTTCATGCAACTTTTCGGCATTTCCAGAAGATTCTAAAGCCACCAACACTCCAATACGCCCCAAATGTGGTGCAACTTGAGAGTGAATGTAAGAAGCAACAACGCCTTCTTTCACTTCCAAAGAACTTAGACGACGCAAACTCATATTTTCGCCAATCACAGCTACAAGATGCGTAAGTTCCTCTTCTACAGTACGTCCTGTCCCAGGGTAAGGAAGCTTTTTCAAAGCCTCAAAGTCTACCTTCTTGTCAAAGGCAAGTTCTGTTGCTTCCTTTACAAATTTTTGGAAATGCTCATTACGAGAAACGAAGTCTGTCTCAGAGTTTACCTCTAACAAGGCACCAGCTGTTCCCTTAGAACACACACCAATAAGACCTTCAGCTGCCGTACGACTTGCTTTCTTCGCAGCAGCGGATAAACCTTTTTTACGAAGCCAATCTACAGCTGCTTCCAAGTCTCCATTTGTCTCAGACAAGGCTTTCTTACAATCCATCATACCTGCACCGGACTTTTCCCGGAGGGTACGCACTAGTTCTGCGGTAATTTCTGCCATAAAATCCTCTTTTCTATCTCTAAAACTTATGCTGCGCCTTCGACAGGAGCTGATTCTTGCACTTCTAAAACAGTCTCTTCTACTAAAGCAGGTTCCTCTGGTGCTTCTGCTTGAGCTCCTACATCGACACCTGCTGCTAGCATTTCTGCCTGAAGTCCTGCTAGAACAGCTTGGGAAAATAAGTCTGCATACAAAGCAATAGCCCGTGTCGCATCATCATTTCCAGGAATTGGAAAATTCACACCTTCTGGATCTGAATTACTATCCAAAATACCAATAACAGGGACTTTAAGCTTATTAGCCTCTTCAATAGCAATATGGTCTTTATTAACATCTAAAACAATAACCACATCTGGAAGACCTCCCATTTCGCGGATTCCTCCAAGAATAAGTTCAAGTTTATCTCTCTCAAGACGTACCTTGAGTAATTCCTTTTTTGTAAGAGTTAGATTTTCTGCGTTTTCTAAAAGCGCATCAAATTCTTTTAAACGCTTAATAGACTGGGAAACCGTTTTCCAGTTTGTCAGCATGCCTCCTAACCAACGATGGTTAACATAATACTGACCACATTTTTTAGCAGCTTCCGCTACTTTAGGTCCTGCTTGCATTTTTGTACCAACAAACAAAATACGCCCTCCTTGAGCTACAGTCTCTGTTACAAACTGTAAGGCTCTATGAAGAAGAGGAACGGTCTTCTCTAAGTTAAGTATGTGTACGCCATTGCGCACACCATAAATGTAAGAATCCATCTTAGGATTCCAACGACGCGGATGATGTCCAAAATGAACACCAGCTTCTAATAACTGACGCAATGTAAAAGAAGGAGCTGACATATGTAATATTCCTTTTTCCGGTTATTCCTCCGTGGCGTGTGATTTTCTTTATAGATTCAAAAAATATCTTTAGAAAACACCGGAAGCAAAAGAGACCATCTCTTTCGCCATGACCACGTGTGACAATGGCTGCTTTATACCTTATTTTGTGAGGAAGAATCAACTAAAGATTAAAGAAATTCTGAACTCTTTTTAGGACGGCTCAAAAAGAATTAATCTCATAAACAACTATCCTGCTGAATTTATTTGGCTATGCCCCGTCTTCGGTGGATAGAAGACGCGAGAATAACTCCCTTAGGCTGGTCATTCTCGGATTAAGTCCGAGGTTCAATGCGAGAAAGTTTGATCTTGGACCTGCTAATCAACCTATTTATGGTAAGAACCCCTGTTCATCGGTTGGAGTGAGTTCTTCAATTCTCTGTTAAACAATTTTTTAAGATGGAGCATACGGCACAATTATCGCCGTATCCTTCTCCTTTGAACCACGTAGAATAATCGTGGCAATCTCTTTGGCATGTATATTCTGGACTCGCGTAATAATTACAAAATCTAATTTGCGTGTAGTCTGAGCTTGAATCTGAGCATTTCTTTATGGTAGTACATATGGAACAATCGTCTCCAAACCCTTCCCCTTTAAACCAAGAAGCATAATTGTAACAATCCTGCTGACATGTCTTTTCAGGAACAGAATAATAGCGACAAAAACGATCTTGCGTTGCTTTGTCTAAAGCAAAAGAAGCTTCTTTCCCTAAAAATTGATACAAAAGAATACTTGCAACAACAACAACTATGCCGATGATCTCAATTTTTACGATAGACATAAGGCCTTCCTTCTTTTTCTTGTATGGTATTCTTAAATCTTAAAATTTCTAGTAGGAATTTCAAGTATATACTCTTTTAACACGCCGACCTAACCCCGTCAGAAGGCCATTGGTTAAGGTATTCGCTAAAGAAGAAATTTCCTCTATCTTTGGGTCTTTCCCCCAAAGGATGGCTGGCATACCAGGATAAAGAAGATTTTGTGGGATATCTGTAACATCGACCGTCATTAAATCCATAGAGATCCGCCCTCGTATAGGCGCCTTATAACCACCTATCTGTACATATCCCTTATTCATAAGAGAAGTTGGGTATCCATCTGCATATCCAAACCCTATGGTTGCAAGGCGAGAAGGCCTTTCTAAAATATAGGTTCCATCATATCCTACTTTTTCTCCTATATTTCCTTCAAATATTTGGATCACAGGAGCTTGAAGAGTTGTCACATGTTCGAGCTCTTGTATTTTGTTTCCAGGAGAAATCCCATATAAAGAAATTCCTGGTCGAACCATATCATGCAAAGAAGAAAACCCATGTGCAAGGGCAGCAGAACTTGCAAAGCTTTTAACCGCATCAGGGAAGAGCGCTGCTATTGCGTTAAAAGCTTTTTCTTGTTCTGTGTTTTGAGGATGGTTGAGAGTCGCACTGGAAGCAAACTGTGTAAGGACATGCACGACTTTTAAAAAGGGCTCGAATTCTCCCCCTTTTAAAAATAAGGAGGCTTCCTTTTCTCTAAACCCTAAACGCATAAGCCCCGTATTAAATTGCAAAGCGATTTCCGAAACATATCCTTTTTGCTTAGAAAAAAGATAAAGAGAGTCTGTCATTTCATAAGAACAAACAACCGGTGTCAGGTTATGAAGAAATAAGTGCTCCTCTTCTCCATTCATAAACCCATTTAAAATATAAATTTTGGCTTGCGGTAGGATAGTCCGTAATTCTATACCTTCTTCTACCGTTGCTACAAAAAAATGACGGGCCCCTGCT
>CAYUAL010000014.1:12992-18204 GCA_964442815.1 uncultured Alphaproteobacteria bacterium
CGCCAAGCGGCATAATCGTCTTGATGCTCGTGATGACGTGCCCCTGCTTTCCATAAACAAGGCGCCACACTTTGTATACCTATCCCATAAGCATTGGCTTTTAAAACAGGACCTACTTGGGCCGGAAAAGCAACGCCTTGTATACGAAGATAATTTGACTCGAGCGCTTTCAAATCTACAAATAACTCTGCAGAAGAAATAAGCTGCTTCGGCTCATTCTTTAAGACGACAGAAGATTCTCGAAACGTTGGCATAAATAAGATCTTTGAGAAAAAATAAGGGCTACTTGCTCCCTCTACACAGATCTTCTTGCATATTTATAAAGATTCTTCAAGTAATATATAGGAAATTTTAGGATACGTTTCTTTCTACTTCCAAAACCATATTATCCTCCATAGCAGGTAAAAGCTTATTTTTCTCTACTATTTGGGTAAAAATCATAAAAGTTAGAAAGTTAAACGCTATACCTACTAACGCCCCATCAATAGAAGAAATACCAAACACGTTCCAAGCTAACATTCCCAAAATTCCAAAACCACTGCTTACCCAAAAAGCTTTGGGAGAAGCCCTATACCCTAAAATCCCTGCAACTAGAGGAACAAGAATAAACGGCGTCCAAAAATTATAGGCATACAAAAGGATATCTATAACACTTGCCGTACTAATAGCAAAAGCAACACCACAAACTCCCATACCTAGGGTTGCCATACGAATCCATTGCATCTCCTTATGAGACGTTATGGTATTCCTAATAGGCTTAACCACATCATGTATCAACGATACAGAAGCTGCATTTAAAAAAGAGTCTGCTGAAGACATTATAACTGCCATTATGCCTGCAATGGCAATTCCTTTTAACCCTATGGGCATCACTGTTTGAATTACATAAGGAAGAGCCGTATAAGGACTAATGCTAGAATCTAATGCAAGCGCTATAAGCCCTATAAATCCCATCATTAAGAAAAAAGGAACTGATAAAATACCTCCCCACAAGGTTCCTCGAATCGTTGCTTGAGCTGTTTTCCCAATCAAGAGCCTTTGCACATAAGGAGGTACTAATGTTTCTCCAAAAAAGAAACTAAGAAAGAGCCCTAATATGGGAAGAACAGACATACTTTGCGTTGGTAACGCAATATGAGAAACTGGAATCTGGCTAAAAAGAATATCAAACCCTCCCACCATAGATACTCCAAAAAGGAAAACTAGGGGCAATGCTATAATCAGCACAAGAAAGTGTATTGTATCATTAGCAACAACAGCCTTCATCCCTCCCAAAGTAGAATAGGTTACAACAACAAGAGCTCCTATCAAAACACCTATACTAGGAGAAATCCCCAAAAATAAGTTAACCACATATCCAAAAGCACTAAACTGCGCTCCTGCAATTCCAGCACAAACAAGAGCTCCTGCAATCCCTGTGGCAATACGAGCATGCTTTCCATAAAGCTGGCCCATAATATGTCCAACCGAAATAGCGTGAGAAAAGGCATGCATCCGAGGCGCAATAATTTTAGCTACTAAAATCTCTTTAAAACTAAATCCCCATAACGCCACAACATATAAAATCCCCGTACTAAATACCTTTTCAGATAACCCCATGGTAAACCCCCCTCCGATGAAAGAGGCAGACAGAGTTGCAAATACAAAAAAGGAAGAATAAGAGCGGCCTCCCACCGCATAATCGGTAAGATTCTTAACAGACCGACTCATAAAAATACCAACGCCTAAAATAACAAAAAGATATGCCCAAAAAATAATAAAATCGATGGTATGCATGTACAAACCTTATCTTAAATGAAATGTTATTTTTACAATAGACATATTACTTTCTTACGTCAATTTAAGATATGTTAGATATAAATCCGTTCTACACGGGCAGAGAGACGGCTTAAAATATCATAAGATGTTGTTGAAGCAAGGGAAGCTACTTCATCTACAGGTATTCCTTCCCCTATGAAAGTTGCCCATTGTTCGTTAGCAAGAATTTCTTCTGGTATATGCGTGACATCTAAGCTCGCCCAATCCATGGAAATACGTCCTGCAATGGGAACTTTAAACCCTTGGATATAGGCATACCCTTTATTACTTAAAGCACGAGGAAGACCATCTGCAAAACCTATATTAAGCGTTGCTATCCGGCCATTTTCAGGCATAACGTACAGTCCATCATATCCTACTTTTTCCCCTTTTTTTACATCACGTATTTGCACGATACGGCCTTGCAAAGTAACAGCTTGCTGGAGAGGATTGGGACGTTTTTCAAGAGGCCCTCCCCCATAAAGAGCAATGGCCATACGAACCATCTCGTAATGATAATCCTTTCCTAAAAGGATTCCTGCTGAATTTGCAAGCGTACTTTTAAGATCTGGAAAAAGAGTTCTAAATTTTTCAAAACGCTGCCTTTCAATCTCGTTTTGTAAACTCTCAGGATCTGAAGCACTGGAAAGATGACCTAATAAAAATTCAAACTGTATATAAGGATATTTTTGTTGTTCGCTTACAAACTTTTTTGCTTCTTCTATGCTAAGCCCAAAGCGCCCCATCCCTATGTCTACTTGCAATATAGCAGGAAGCTGTTTATCTTCTTTTTTTCCTTGAAGATTCCAGTGTTCTATATCCCTTCTACTTAATAAGACAGGTGTTATATTTTTCTGACTTAGAATATCTAAAGGATATGTCCAAGTGCCATTTAATACATATATTGCCACTTGGTTATACATGGAACGCAAAATAAGCGCCTCTTCCAAGGTGCTTACAAAAATATGCTGGATACCTTGAGGAAGCAGAACCTGGGCTACTGGGAGAAGTCCCATACCATAGGCATCTGATTTTAAGACAATGGTGGGAATACTTGGAGAAGCTTGCTGTGCCATATAAAGAAAATTTTCTTTAATTTTCTTTGTATCTATGAGGACCTGCGCCCCTTTTTGGTTTTTCCCGTTCATTCTTGCTATTTTTCTAATGGGAAGACTCTAAGTTACCAAATTTCGTACAATTAGATTGGAAGAAAAGCTTTACAGTCCCAACAGGCCCATGGCGGTGCTTTGCGACGATAATATCTGTCTTATTATAAACTTGCGCCATCCTCTGTTGCCATTCTACATATTTTTCTGTCCCTTCAGGAGGTACTTTACGGGCCTCGTAATACTCCTCTCTAAATATGAATAAAACAACGTCTGCATCTTGCTCGATAGAACCCGATTCTCTCAGATCTGCCAATTGTGGACGCTTATCATCTCGTTGTTCCACGGCACGAGACAACTGAGATAATGCGAGGATTGGAACATTAAGTTCTTTTGCTAATGCTTTAAGACCTCGAGAAATTTCAGAAATTTCTTGAACACGACTATCTGATTTGGACCGACTGGCCACGTGTAATAACTGAAGGTAGTCTATAATAATAAGCCCTATTTTCCTTTGGCGTACAAGCCGCCTTGCTCGTGTTCTAATACCTGTCAGGCTCAAAGCTGGCGTATCATCAATGTATAGAGGCAACTGGGAAAGAGTTCTACTTGCCTCAGCAAATTTTATAAAATCATCCTTCGCAATTTCTCCTCGTCGTATACGGTCAGAACTTATACCTGTTTCCTGGGATAGAATACGTGTGGCAAGCTGCTCTGCAGACATTTCTAAAGAAAAAAAAGCAACGGGAGCCCCTTCTTTTGCATTTAAAGCAGCAATAGCAGCATTAAAGGCAATGTTTGTAGCAATAGCCGTTTTCCCCATGGAAGGACGCCCTGCTAAAATAACTAAATCCGAAGGATGTAGACCCCCCAACCACTTATCAAGATCTTCTAGGCCTGTGGTAACTCCAACAACATGAGAGTCTCTCTTGAATGCCATTTCTGCTTGATCTAACGCCGTTGTGAGAGCTTGTGAGAAAGTTTGATATCCCTTTTCTGATTGCCCTACCATAGCCAAATCAAATAAACGCTGTTCTGCTTGTTCAATCTGATCTTGAGCTGTCTTATCTAGGTCTATTTCATATGCAGTCTGAGCAACTTCTTCTCCAATACCAATAAGTTGCCGCCGCAAATATAAATCATAAATGATCTTTCCATATTCTTGAGTACTCAATACAGACACAACGGAAGAGGCAAGGTTCACCAAATATTCCCACCCCCCTACTTCTTGGAGAAGAGCATCTCGGCTAAAATAATCCTTAAGTGTTATGGGATCTGCAACATGCCCCCCCTGGATAAGCTTTCCGATAGCTTCGTAAATACGTCCATGGGCAGGATGCGCAAAATGCTCTGGATTAAGGAACTCCGCTACTTTTTCATAACTTTGGTTATTGTGCAAAAGAGCCCCTAAAAGGGCTTGTTCTGCTTCGTAGTTCTTAGGAAGAGCATATCGCTCTTCTTCTGCAATAGACGTGACTAAAGCACCCATTTTTCCTGTATCTTTGGAGACAAGAGAAAACCCTTCAGGCATCGTCAAAAATTCCTAATTTCTTGTTAAAATTTCATATTTTCTAAACAGAAATACTTGGACTTCCTTTAGAATTCATAAATATTATGCACGCTACCGTAAGCTAAAATACTTTTAAAATAAAGTTATTTTTCTGGCGTAATTTTATACTGGTTATAAAAAACAAAAAAAGCTGCCGAGCTTCGGCAGCTTTTTAAGATTATAGAGAACAACTTTATCTTACAGCAGATACTGAAGAAGCAGCTGACAAAGTAGCTGTTGCCTTTGGATGTGTAGATGCATATGTGTTGATCAACATTTGGCTAAGCTCTGCGTCTAGAACCAAATCCAAAATAATTTGATCGCGGAATGTAACATCCCCTTCCAAACGATTCATAAGAGTTGCTGCAACTTTAGGGTTTGTTTTAGCCGCTTTAAAAAGACCGTTTCTAGTAGAAGCAGTCTTCGCAGCGTTGCCTACTATCATTTGAAGCTCAGCATCTGTCAGTGCGGTATTAAATAAACTTACAACAGCATCTGTATTTCCAGAAAGGCCAGAGGCAGTAGAAACTTGTATGTCATTCTTTGTTGCGCCACGACCACTGTTAGAACTAGACGCCTGAACAATAGAACCACTTAATGCAGCAACGGCTACGCCGCAAAGCAATAGAGAGGTATGTTTTCTCATTTTAATCCCTTTACGTTATTTTTTTACTAACATAACTTTACCTTATTCCCTAAGCTTTGGGAAGGGCGTTCCAAAAGCATAAGTAAATTTTTCTCAATGTAGGCCTAAAAAATT
>CAYUAL010000014.1:18214-18540 GCA_964442815.1 uncultured Alphaproteobacteria bacterium
AGAATCTTAAGCTCTTTCTTACATTTAATAGAGACTTTATCATCAGCCCCTTTTATTGCAAGCTTAAAAACTATCTTTCTTCTAATAAAACAGGGAAAATCTTATCACTCACATCATTCAAATTTTCTAGAAAAAACTTAGAAATACCCAACTTTACTTAAAAAAAACGTCTTCTATCTTTTAGCTTACTTTTGTTGCAAAACAGCAACGTCTTTTTAAGATAGTTTTTATGTGATGGTAGCGGAGGAGGGATTTGAACCCCCGACACACGGATTATGATTCCGCCGCTCTAACCAACTGAGCTACTCCGCCAAAAAAGTATCGTG